>JBCCNY010000006.1:0-21914 GCA_039025595.1 Pseudomonadota bacterium
GACCAGTCGCAGCCATTCCTGCGGCGTCGGACGAGAATGAAAACAGACCTGTCGTCGCGCCATCTTCGCCCGTTGTAAGGCCGGATCGCGTCGATGTTAGAATTTGACTTTCGGAGATAGACTTATGGTAGATTCAGTCCAAACCTCGACCACCAACCAATCCACGTTGAACCGGACACCGCCGGCCGCGAACACGGAAACCAATCAGTCAGTCGTAAACTCAGATTTTGAAACCTTCATCAAAATGTTGACGGCGCAGGTTGAAAACCAGGATCCTCTCAACCCAATTGAATCGACCGATTTTGCCACCCAGCTTGCCACTTTCTCTGGTGTCGAACAGCAAGTGCTTACGAACGAACTTCTGACTTCCCTGACTTCTCAGTTTGGTGCAGGGGAGCTTTCTGAGGTTTCTGGTTGGATTGGAATGGAGGCTCGTGCGATAACGCCTGTCACTTTTGACGGCACTCCCGTCAAGTTGAGCCTTGCCGCTGGCGCAGAAGCTGACAAACATGAATTGGTCGTTCGAGATACGTCCGGAAGCGTGGTCGCGCGGGAGGAGATATCCGGACAACGTCAGACTATTCTTTGGCCTGGAACCGACGCTTTCGGCAACCCGCTTCCTCCCGGAACATATGACGTTTCTGTTGTGTCCTTCTCAAATGACACTGAGGTTGCTCAATCTCCGGCTGAGGTGCATGGCCGCATCCTTGAAGCGCGACTAGACGGGACTTCCACACGCCTTGTTTTGTCTAAGGGGCAAGAGATATCGCCTGAAGATGTGCTTGGTCTGCGACAAATTGAGGAAGGTAGTAATTAACTAAGTGCCGAAGCGATGCGATTTTCCGACATGAGCGAGTTGTGGCTAGGCGTAGCGTATCTTCCTGATCCGGTGTGCGATGATAAACTGATTTGGTGAGACTTGCGCCCAGCTTGCCTTTGAAAACTGCAAAATCCGCGACGCTGGTGGTGATCTCGGTGTCTGGCGAATTGCCTCGTACGCGTCGAAAAGAAAGGTCACATCGCAAAGCAAGCAATCCTCTTTTTTCTGCGCAATGCGCCGAGGCGAGTACGTTCTGGGTAAAATCTGTTTGGCAATTGGCGCGCCTCGTCGCCACGTTTGTAGCCGTTGCTGACTGTCGTTCAATATCGACCAGAAAAAGTGTTCGCTCGAGTTTGACCCAGCTCCCCTGAAATCAGGCCACTAAGGCTTTTTGGAAAACCGCGCAAACAGAAGATGGGCCATGAAACGCAGTTTTTAAGATGAGCAGATCATTTGGGTATCAAAGAACACGAGGCGAACGCGAAATCGCAGGCGCTTTGTCTTAGGCGGTCACGCTAGAGAGCTTCAGATATTGAGAGAGCCATTTTCGCTGCCAGATCGAGCCAATCAGCGTTGCACTTTGGATTTCATACACCAAGCTTTCGAAGATCAAGGGAGAACTGGTGTGTCATGCCTCATGGATCACCGCACCCAAGAGGGCTTTGAAATGACTCGTGGACCGCTAGTTGTTCTTGCAGAAGATGACCCATGAGATGGGCGACCTGATCCGGCATCGCGGTCAGCCGACACGATTGTCGAAAGCACTGGGACGAAGAAGAAGACTGATTTTGTTCTCCGATCGTGCCGGGAGTGTTGATTAAATTCGCGATTAGGTTGGCGCTTTAAGCCCGACCAGTTGCCACATCAAGGAGCGATGCGGACAGAAAGCAAGGAAAAGATGCCGCGCACGATCGCCGTTCTTTCTTGCCTGTTTTGTGTCACTATAAACACAACCTACGCGCAAAGTCTCTCGTGTTTGGTTAGCGTGCCGGAGGCCGCCTTTACATGTAGGAGAGAAGCATCACTGCGGCAGTTATCCCTGCTCCCAAGAGACCCCCAAGACCGAACCAAACAAACCTCAATTTTACCTTTCCGTCGGCTTCCTTCTTGATCGGCATGCTTTGCCGGATCAGCGTAGTCTCAACAATTTGAGGCAAGCGTGGTCCGTATCGCGACAAAACGGCTACGGTCTTCTGCAGGTCTCGCACGGTAGCGCGCGGTCCGATATTTTTGCGGATGTATCCCTCAACAACCGGTTTTGCGACCTGCCAAATATTGATCTGTGGATTCAAGCTCCGCGCGACGCCTTCCACAACAACCATTGTTCGTTGCAACAAGATCAGTTCGGTTCGCGTTTCCATACCAAACCGTTCGGTCACCTCAAAGAGATAGCTTAAAAGAGCGCCCATAGATATTCGACTGGCGTCCATACCAAAAATCGGCTCTCCAACCGCTCGCAGGGCGCGAGCGAATTCGATCACATCTTGGTCTGCCGGTACATAACCCGCCTCAAAATGCACTTCGGCCACGCGCGTGTAGTCGCGGCGAATGAACCCATAGAGGATCTCTGCATAAACACGTCGTGTATATTCGTCGATATGCCCCATAATACCAAAATCGAAGGCAACGATGTCTCCAGATGGCGCTACTTTTAGATTGCCCTGATGCATATCTCCGTGGAAATAGCCGTCCCGTAGCGCATGTTTCAGAAAGAGTTGCAGCACCCGGGCGCTCAGTTCGACCCGGTCATGCCCGGCCGCTTCGATGGCCTCATTGTCGCCCATCGGCACGCCTTCCGCCCAGCCTAGGGTCATGACTCGACGGCTCGACAGCTCCCATTCGATCCGCGGTAGGGTAAAGCCTTGATCGTTTCGTGTGTTTGAATCGAACTCGCCCGCCGATGATGCTTCAAGCCTCAGGTCCAGCTCACCAATCACGACCCCTTCGAAGTGCTTAACCACATCGTTGGGCCGCAGCCTCCGCGAGGCAGGCGAAAGAAGCTCAATCATGCCCGCGGCAAAATAAAAGGCGTCGATATCGCGTTGAAATGCGCGTTCAATGCCGGGTCGCAGCACTTTGACAGCGACGGCTGCGCCAGACGAGGCGAGCCGCGCCTTGTGCACTTGGGCGAGGCTAGCGGCCGCAACCGGTTCGCTGAAATCCATAAAAATCGTACTGACGGGCTGACCCAGTTCCTGCGCAATGCTGGCCTTTGCGACCTCAACGCTGAAGGGAGGAAGTTTGTCCTGCAATACCCGCAATTGCCGAGCGAGATCTGCACCTACAATATCCGGACGGGTGGAGAAAATTTGGCCAAACTTGATATATGCAGGCCCAAGCGCGGTCAGCGCCCGCACGGTTGGCGGCATCTCTGGATTTCCTCGATAACCCAGCCACTGGAACGGCCAGGCCAATGTGCGCAGTGTGCCCTGCACAAGAGGCGGCGCATCCATTGCGCTCATAATTTCACCCATTGCGCCGGTGCGTTCCAACGTGGCACCGGTGCGAATGAGGCGAAGAAGGTTCAGCGGGCCACGCACGGATCAGATCTTCCAGCCCGAATGCAAACAGGCAATACCAAGGCTTAGATTTCGATACTTAGCTTGCGCAAAACCGGCCACTTTTATCATGTCGAGAAAGGTTGTCTGATCCGGAAATCGCCGTATGGATTCCACCAGATACTGATAGCTGTCGCGGTCTCCGGCGATCGCCTGACCCATCCGTGGGATGATGTTGAACGAATAGATATCGTAGACCCGTTGCATTAACTCATTGGGGATCTGGCTGAATTCAAGCACCATCAATCGCCCACCGGGTTTTAGGACACGGTAAGCCTCGGATAGCGCAACCTCAGGTCGGGTCACATTACGGACGCCAAAACTGATCGTGTAGACATCGAAACTGGCGTCAGCAAAAGGTAGGATCATGGCATCGCCAACCACCCAATCCAGCTGCGAGCCGAGCGCCTGACTTTCCGCGCGCTGGCGCCCTTCGATTAGCATGTCTTCGGTCAGATCCAGAACGGTGGCGTGACCGTCTCCCGCCCGTTTGAGAAATCGGAAGGCGATGTCCCCAGTTCCACCAGCCACATCCAGCAATGTCTGTCCGGGTCTCGGTGCGAGCCAGTCCATCATCGCGTCTTTCCAAAGACGGTGAATACCGGCCGACATGACATCGTTCATGACGTCGTATTTCCCAGCAACAGAGCCAAAAACGCCGCGCACGCGATCCGCCTTGTCAGCTTCTGGGATCTCTTCATAACCGAAATGCGTCGTTTTATCGGTCATTTGCCTTGCCTTTGTTCATTTGCGCTTTCTTATAGGCTGCCGGGGGCGGGTGACAATGCGCCCAATTCACCACGAGAGGGTCGATGCCTGAATTGCCAGAGGTGGAAACTGTGCGTCGCGGCTTGGAAGACGTTATGGTGGGACGGTCCATTATGCGGGCTCAGATCAATCGTCCAGATCTGCGATGGCCTTTGCCCCTTAATATGGCAGAACGGTTGAACGGTCAGAAAGTGCTGCGTTTGCGCCGACGATCCAAGTATATTCTCGCAGACCTGACGTCTGACGAAACACTTCTCATTCATCTTGGAATGTCGGGTCGTTTGCTGGTGTCGGGAGACGCGCTGGGTCGTTTTCACCAGGAGCATCCTGCGCCGGAGAAGCACGATCACGTGGTATTGAATATGTCTGGTGGCGCGCGCATCACGTTCAATGACCCTCGCCGTTTCGGGGCGATGGATCTGATGGAAACGGCGACGGCGGATCTGCACCCACTATTGGCCAAGATTGGGCCGGAACCCTTCGGCAATGCCTTCAACGAAGCGTATCTCGTTGACGCTTTGCGTAGGCGGAACACGCCTATCAAATCCGCCTTGCTCGATCAGAGCGTTGTGGCCGGGCTCGGGAATATCTATGTGTGCGAGGCGCTTTTTCGGTCTGGCATTTCACCCAAACGGCGCGCATTCCGTATTTCTGCCGATCGAATTGCATCCCTTGTTCCAATCATCCGTCAGGTCCTCTCTGACGCAATCGAAGCGGGCGGTTCGTCATTACGAGATTTCCGTCAAGCTGACGGAGAGTTAGGTTACTTTCAGCATAGGTTCGACGTCTATGATAGAGAGTCACAACCCTGCCGTCGCGACGGATGTTCTGGGCAAATCCGACGTGCCGTACAATCTGGCCGCTCCAGCTTTTACTGCAACTTATGTCAAAGATAGCCTTGATCTGTCTCTCTCAAATGATAACCCATGGGTTCCAGCCACGACATAGGGAAGCCAGAAGCGATGGCCTATGAGACGATCCTCGTCGACACGTCAAACCATGTTTGCAAGATCACCCTGAACCGACCCGACGCGCTGAACGCCCTGAGCCTTGAGCTGCTGGGCGAATTGGTGGACGCGTTGCAGGCAGCGCAAGGCAATGAAAGAGTAAGATGCATTGTCATTACAGGATCGGAAAAAGCTTTCGCTGCCGGCGCAGATATCAAGATGATGTCTGACAAAAGCTTCGTCGATGCTTTTGCCGGGGATCTCTTTGGGACCGAAGCCGATGCGATTTTGCGGATTCGCAAACCCATTATCGCCGCCGTCGCAGGTTATGCTTTGGGCGGGGGCTGCGAACTTGCGATGATGTGCGACTTTATCATTGCCGCAGATACGGCAAAATTTGGTCAGCCAGAAGTGAATCTGGGTGTGATGGCGGGCTTGGGCGGTAGCCAAAGGCTCACCCGGTTTGTGGGAAAGTCGAAGTCGATGGATATGAACCTGACAGGTCGGTTCATGGAGGCCGAGGAAGCGGAGCGCGCCGGTCTGGTCAGCCGAGTGGTGCCTGCAAAAAAACTGATGGAGGAAGTGCTCGCGGCTGCCGAAAAGATCGCGGACAAATCGATGATTTCGGTTATGGCGATCAAGGAAGCGGTGAACCGCTCGTACGAGGTGCCGTTGTCAGAAGGATTGCTATTTGAGCGGCGATTGTTTCATTCCTTGTTCGCGACCGAGGATCAGACAGAAGGCATGGCTGCCTTCACGGAAAAAAGAGAGGCGCAGTTTCGGGATCGGTGAGCTTAGGCGATGTAATGCAGCCTGGAGAATAGACCGCGTAATTCTCTGGTGCGAGGGGCGACGGTCTCGGGGTCCTCTGTAAGACCCTCCGCAATTAAGTCTGCCAGCAAAACGGCATGTTCTTCTTTAACGCCCCAACGCACAAGCTCTGGCGTTCCGAGCCTTAGCCCGTTCATCTCATCATCCAGAGTTTCGATAGGCAGACCGATGCCCGAGGTCAGAAAACCCGACTTGTACAAGCGCTTCGATGCGGCCTTGCCCCCACCAAAAGGAGCAGCGCAGATCGCGAATTGGTGCGAATCCGTAAATCCAAGTGGAGCGGCAAACACGGGTATACCTTTATCGAACAACGCCCTTGCTAGTGCCTTAGAGACATCGACCATGGTCCGTGCGTAGTCAGCGCCATGCACGCGCCAATCCAGCAAAGTGACGCCAAGGGCTGCTGTTCTTCCGGCATCGAAATTCGCGGTCATACCCGGAAATGCGACTTTGTCCAGCGCCTTGGCGAGATCTGCATCATTTGTGAGCACAAGGCCGCCTGCCGGCCCGGCGAGGCTTTTGTAGGTGCTCATTGTCATCAGATGTGCGCCCTGATCCAGTGGGTTGAGCCAGGCTTTGCCAGCGATGATCCCACAAAGATGCGCGGCATCAAAAAGTAATTTGGCGCCAACCTCGTCCGCGATATCGCGGACCTCCGACACTGGGTAAGAAAAGAGGTTCAAGGATCCGCCCAGGGTTATCAGGCTGGGCTTTTCCGACTTTACCAGCGAGCGAAGCGCATCGACATCTACGCCAGCGCTCTTTGCATCAACTGGGGCTGGGAGGATGCGTAGTCCATAGAGGCCTGCGCAACCGGCCGCATGATGCGTTACATGACCCCCGATTGTTGCAGGCGGAACGATGATTGTATCACCCGGTTGGCAGGTTGCCATAAAGGCGTAGAGGTTCGCGGCCGCTCCTGACGCCACGCGGGTTTCTGCGAAGCGCGCGTTAAAGGTTTCAGCGGCGAGTTCCGAGGTAATCGTCTCGATTTCCTCGATCGCTTCCAGTCCTGTCTCGTATTTGTCACCAGGATAGCCAAGCGAGGCGCGCGTGCTCAGCCCCGTGGCCAAAAGCGCCTCCGCCCGTGGGTTCATCACGTTTGAGGCCGGGTTCAGATTGAAATTCTCGATCTCGTGGATCTTTAGATTGCGCCGCGCCAATGAGTCGATCCGGAGTTGGATCTCGTCCGGATGGCTTTCCGCCACCATGTGTGCGGTGCGCTGGATCTGATCTTCGCTCGATGCTGGCACCCAGTCCCGTCGTGCAAGGTTCATATGCGCTCTCCGTCTCTGACACCACTATGCGCGGTCGCTTTTGCTTTGCAATGGCTGGATAAATCCGCTATGCGGCTCGGCAATCATGCGCGTGCGGCCCGCTTTGGTCTGAGGCTTCTGCCCCGAAACACCCGGGCTCGCTGTTGGTATTGGATAAAGTGAAACGAACACCTCGTTCGATAAAAACGGAAGGCTCACAATGGCAAATACACCTCAGTCCAAGAAAAGGGCACGTCAGAACACGCGACGTCTTGCAGTGAACAAGGCACGTCGCTCTCGCATTCGAACCTATTTGCGAAGAGTAGAAGAAGCGATTGCGTCTGGTGATAAGGAGGCAGCATTCACAGCGCTCCGAGCCGCCGAACCCGAACTGATGCGGGGTGTCACGAAAGGCGTTTTCCACAAAAACACCGCTGCTCGCAAGATGTCTAGGTTGTCTGCACGCGTCAAAGCAATCGGATAACACGTATCAAATACGTTTTTCGTGTTGATGAACACATACCATGCGTAGGCAGACGACTTCGTCTGCCTTTTTTTATTGCTTATTCAACAAGTGCTTCGGGAGATTCTGTACGCGCTTTGGGAGTGTCAAGCGCAATGATAAGTTGCTCGTGGCAAGCCGAGGTTGCTAATTTCATGGGGCGACTCACGCTGGGGGGCAATCAGCTCATATCAGGCTGAAAAATCTAAGATGCACATTTCGGTTCGCTGCGAACCGAAAATGTATTCCCTAATCGCGTGTCGGCTGCTGTGTGATGCTCTGTTGGGGACTCAGAGTGTCTTACACCGGACGAGAAATGATCGGGCCTTTCGGGCTGCGGACCAGTTGAATTGACTGGTACTGCATCTGTTTGCTTGATCCCAGCTTGAGCCGCTGAATGAGCGTTACGGCGTAGACCGTGGGCTGGGGAAACAACGAAAAATGGGCGCAAAGCAATAATGACGCAGGAACAATGGGGCCAAATCAAAGACGCACTTTTGGGTTCAGTAGGGAACCACAATTTTAGGAACTGGATCGAACCACTCGAACTAAAAAACACCGCTGGCGACGTTGCGACGTTTCGAGTACCAACAACGTTTATCGGCAATTATGTATCGCAACATTTCGGGGATCTGATCCTTTACAAGGTCGCTGGGATAGAACCGAGTATCCGACGCATTGATTTCGAAGTCGCGGCGAATTTGGTCGAGCGTCCGAAATCGTCTCGATCAAAGACATCCAAACGTAAAGAAGGCTTGGCCGAGGAAAGGGCGTCCGCGCGTCTGATCGAAGGTATACTGACCTCTGCGCCACTCGATGATCGCTTCACATTCGACACATTTGTCGTAGGTAAGCCCAACGAATTGGCGCATGCCGCCGCTCGACGCGTGGCGGAAGGCGGCCCGGTGACGTTCAACCCACTCTTTCTCTACGGCGGCGTTGGCCTTGGTAAAACGCATCTCATGCACGCGATTGCATGGGAGCTACAGGCGCAGTCTCCTGCCCTCAACGTCGTTTATCTGTCTGCCGAACAGTTCATGTATCGCTTTGTTCAGGCTTTGCGCGATAGACGCATGATGGATTTCAAAGAGATGTTCAGATCCGTCGATGTACTGATGGTGGATGACGTCCAGTTCATCGCGGGCAAAGACAGCACTCAGGAGGAGTTTTTCCATACGTTTAATGCGCTTGTTGATCAGCACAAACAGATCATTATTTCTGCGGACCGGGCGCCCGGCGAGATTCAAAAAATGGAAGAGCGGATCAAGTCTCGCTTGCAGTGCGGTTTGGTGGTGGACCTTCATCCAACGGATTATGAACTACGCCTTGGTATTTTGCAGTCCAAGGCAGATCGTTTCGTTCAACAGTATCCGGGTCTATTGAGGCAGGACGGTGTGCTTGAGTTTCTTGCGCACAGGATCTCAACGAATGTGCGTGTGCTGGAGGGCGCTCTAACGCGTCTCTACGCCTTCGCGTCGCTGGTTGGTAAAGAAATCACACTGGAACTGGCTCACGATTGTTTGGCAGATATTTTGCGCGCCTCCGACCGAAAGGTTTCGATCGAAGAAATCCAGCGCCATGTTTCGGAGCATTACAATATTCGTCTTTCCGAGATGATAGGACCGAAGCGACTGCGCAGTTTTGCGAGGCCAAGACAGGTCGCAATGTATCTTTGCAAGCACTTGACCAGTCGCTCGCTGCCAGAAATTGGTCGCCGTTTCGGTGGGCGCGACCACACCACTGTTATGCATGGCGTGCGTCGGATCGAAGAGCTGCGCAATCAGGATGCTCAGATGACCGAAGATCTTGAAATTCTGCGTCGCGCGCTCGAGAGCTAGAATCGAACAAAACGCTTGTCCACAAAGCGGATTTTGCTAACGTGCCAGTCCGACCGCCCGTCAGAGGCGCAACGTCAGGGAGCGAGGGCATGAAATTTAGCATTGAACGCGCAGTGCTGCTAAAAGCGGTCGCGCAGGCCCAGTCCGTGGTCGAGCGACGGAACACAATTCCCATTCTTGCCAACGTTCTGATTGAGGCAGAGGGCGAGGGGGTCCATTTTCGGGCCACGGATCTTGATATCGAGGTTGTCGACAGCGCAGTGGCACAGGTTCAGCTGGTAGGGTCGACAACAGTCTCTGCGGTCACGCTACATGAAATTGTCCGCAAATTGCCCGATGGGGCGCTCGTTACGCTTTCCGATGATGCCGGCACAGGTAGATTGGAGGTCCAGGCTGGTCGTTCACACTTTTCGCTTGCAACACTGCCCAGAGAAGATTTTCCAGTCATGGCCAGTACTGAGTATGTTTGCAATTTTTCAGCGAAAGCATCCGATCTAAGACGTCTCTTCGACAAATCGAAGTTTGCGATTTCAAACGAAGAGACCCGGTACTACCTCAACGGGGTCTACATGCACGTTGCACAAGTAGAGGGTAAATCACGTCTAAGATGCGTGGCCACCGATGGGCACCGTTTGGCTCAAATTGATGCGGACCTGCCTGAGGGTGCTGCCGATATGCCAGGCGTAATTGTACCTCGAAAAACGGTGGGCGAATTGCGAAAGTTGTTGGATGACGATGATCAGAGTATTGCCGTCTCAGTTTCAGAAACAAAGGTACGGTTCGCGACACCTGCGATCATTCTCACGTCGAAAGTCATCGATGGTACTTTTCCGGATTACACGCGTGTCATTCCGCAAGCGAATAACCGTAGGCTCGAAGTAGATGCATCCGAATTCGCTCAAGCCGTGGATCGCGTTTCGACGGTGAGCTCTGAACGTTCGCGTGCGGTGAAGCTCGCGCTTGACGAAGATCGTCTGTTGCTGTCGGTGAATGCTCCAGACAGCGGGGCAGCAGAGGAAGAACTGGCTGTGGCTTACGGTGATGATAAGCTGGAGATCGGGTTTAATGCGAAGTATCTGTTGGAAATCGCAAGCCAGGTTGATCGCGAAAACGCGGTTTTTATGTTTAACTCGTCTGCTGATCCGACCCTTATGCGTGAGGGCAATGACACCTCTGCAGTATATGTTGTCATGCCCATGCGCGTTTGAACCGCGCCCGGAATTTTGAAAAATTCCGATACGGAAAATTTGGATTTTCCGTTTTGTTTTCTGAGTAGAAAACCGGACACGTGCCGTGAGCGCCTTACACTTATCATCATTGGCTTTGTCTCTGTTTCGGTCCCATGAGAAAGGACGTATCGAAGCGGATGGTCGACCGATTGCAGTCTACGGAAAAAACGGTTCTGGAAAGACCAGTATTCTAGAAGCTGTTTCACTCTTTTCGCCGGGTCGCGGTTTGCGCAGGGCGTCTGCCGCGGATATGTGTCGACGACCCGACTTGGTTGGATGGAAGCTGATTGGCGTTTTGCGGGCGTACGGACAGCCTCATGAGGTTGAAATCTCGTCCGAAGCAGGGGCACCAAGGCAAACACGATTGAACGGAAAGCCGGCGTCTCAAATTGCTCTGGCCGGGTTGGTCCGAGTTTTATGGCTGGTTCCATCTATGGATCGACTTTGGATTGAAGGCGCAGAGGGGCGTCGTCGTTTTCTCGACCGCATCACGCTGAGCTTTATTCCTGATCATGCAGAGATCGCTTTGGCCTACGAAAAAGCGATGCGCGAGCGTAATCGCTTACTGAAAGATCAAGTGCGCGACGGTCATTGGTACGTCGCACTAGAGCGGCAGATGGCGGAAGCAGGGGTCGCTCTCCACGAAAACCGTTTGGTGGCTCTACATGCGCTAAGAGAAAGCCAAAAAAACGCTCAAACCAGCTTTCCTGTCGCGGAATTAGAGCTGACAATGACGGAAGGTTCTATGCCAGAGACGGTTGACGATTTGCGCGATGCTCTGTCGGAAAGCCGATTTCGCGATATCGCTGCGGGTCGAACCCTGGTCGGTCCACATCGCGCTGATCTCTATGGTGCCTATGCTGCGAAGGGTATCTCAGCTGCCGAGTGTTCGACAGGCGAGCAGAAGGCGCTTCTCGTTTCCCTTATACTGGCCAATGCCCGGGCTCTGTCGCAGGAGACCGGTTCGCCGCCGATACTTCTATTGGACGAAGTTGCCGCTCATCTGGATGCGGAGCGTCGTGCTGCACTCTATGACGAGATCTGTTCGCTTGGGGCGCAGGCTTGGATGACCGGTACCGGAGCTGAGCTCTTTGAAGAGTTGGGAGATCGAGCGCAGCATGTGATGGTCACGGACCAAGATGGGATTTCACAGATGCGCATGTTGCAATGACAGACACCCTAGCGCAGGTTCCCTTGGGTTTCGAATGATCTGCTCGTTCTCACGCCCGGGCGCGCTACAAAATATTGTGGCCGGCACGTGACATTGCCCCCACAAAATCGTATAAATTTCAGAAAGAATGAAGGACAGTCTGCATGGCGGAACCGGCCGCGTCACCCGAAGATTATGGCGCCGATTCTATCAAGGTTCTCAGGGGCTTAGAAGCTGTCCGGAAGCGTCCCGGCATGTATATCGGCGACACCGATGATGGGTCTGGACTGCACCATATGGTGTATGAGGTTGTCGATAACGGCATAGACGAGGCGTTGGCAGGACATGCAGACCTCGTGACAGTCACTTTGCACCGAGATCACGCTGTTTCTGTGACCGATAACGGGCGCGGCATTCCGGTTGAAATGCACGAGGAGGAAGGCGTTTCCGCTGCCGAGGTTATCATGACGCAGCTGCACGCCGGCGGTAAGTTCGACAGCAATTCCTATAAGGTTTCCGGTGGACTTCACGGCGTTGGTGTGTCGGTCGTAAACGCATTGTCGGATTGGTTGGAGTTGCGGATCTGGCGCGGCGGGAAGGAACATATTGCCCGCTTCGAGGGAGGCGAGACAGCGCGACATCTCGAAGTGGTTGGGGATGCTGGTGACCAACGCGGCACCGAGGTCAAGTTTCTGGCATCGACCAACACGTTTTCCAACCTTGAATATAGTTTCGAGGTTCTGGAGAAACGGCTGCGGGAATTGGCTTTCCTGAATTCAGGCGTGCGGATCGTTTTACGGGATGAGCGCCCCACCGAACCTCTTGAGACAGAGCTCTTTTACGAAGGCGGCGTTCGGGAATTCGTGCGCTATCTGGATCGCAGCAAGAGCTCTTTGTTGAGCGAGCCGATTTTCGTGGCTGGCGATCGAGATGATATCGGTGTTGAGGTCGCGATGTGGTGGAACGATAGCTACCACGAGACGGTTCTGCCTTTCACAAACAATATTCCACAGAGGGATGGCGGAACGCATCTTGCGGGCTTTCGCGGCGCGCTTACGCGCGTTTTGCAGAAATACGCCGCCGAAAGCGGAATCGCGCGAAAGGAAAAAATCACATTCACCGGGGACGATGCGCGAGAGGGCCTAACCTGTGTCCTGTCGGTCAAGGTGCCGGATCCAAAATTCTCAAGCCAGACCAAGGACAAGCTTGTCAGCTCAGAAGTGCGTCCAGCTGTTGAAGGGCTGGTGAATGAAAAACTATCCGAATGGTTTGAGGAGAACCCGAACGAAGCCAAGATGATCGTGGGCAAGATTGTTGAGGCAGCTTTGGCGCGTGAAGCCGCGCGTAAGGCGCGCGAACTCACGCGGCGTAAGACGGCGATGGATGTCAATTATCTCGCCGGAAAGCTGAAGGATTGTTCAGAGAAAGATCCCTCCAAAACTGAGCTTTTCCTGGTCGAGGGGGACAGTGCCGGAGGCTCGGCACAAACCGGACGAGATCGTTCGACCCAGGCCGTGCTCCCCTTGAGAGGCAAAATCCTGAACGTGGAACGTGCTCGATTTGACCGGATGCTGTCCAGCCAGGAAATCGGCAACCTCGTGATGGCGCTTGGGACCGGAATTGGTCGGGATGAATTCGATATCTCAAAACTGCGCTACCACAAGATCGTTATCATGACCGATGCCGATGTGGACGGCGCGCATATCCGAACGCTCTTGCTGACTTTCTTTTATCGGCAGATGCCTGAATTGATCGAAGGCGGGTTCCTTTACATTGCTCAGCCTCCCTTGTTCAAAGTCAGCCGCGGCAAATCTGAGGTTTACTTGAAGGATCAACCCGCGCTGGACGACTACCTGATTGCACAAGGTACCGAAGACGCGATTCTGCGCTTGGGCCACGGCGAGGACATTACCGGCTCAGATCTGGTGCGCGTTGTCGAGGACGCACGTCAGGTGAGCCGGATACTTGATGCTTTTCCAACCCATTATCCTCGTCATGTTCTCGAGCAAGCCGCGATTGCGCGTGCTTTTGAGCCGGGGCGTATCGATACGGATGTTCAGGCTGTCGCAGATGCCGTTGCCGCGCGTCTCGACCTGATTGCGCTCGAATACGAGCGCGGATGGCAGGGCCGGCAGACGCAGGATCGAGGCGTCCGGTTGAGCCGTGTGTTGCGCGGTGTTGAAGAGGTCCGGACACTGGATGGGCCGATTCTGCGAGGCGGGGAGGCGCGACGCTTGGGTCAGATGACATCCGAGCTGAGAGAGATTTATTCAAGCCCTGCAAGCCTGCACCGCAAGGACCGTTCTCAGGTGATCAACGGGCCGCTCGATCTGCTGGCTGCCATTCTAGCAGAGGGAGAAAAAGGACTGTCCTTGCAGCGTTACAAAGGTCTGGGTGAGATGAATCCGGATCAGCTTTGGGAGACGACACTGGATCCTGATGCGCGGACGCTCTTGCGGGTCAAGATCGACGATGTGGCAGAAGCAGACGACCTGTTCACAAAGCTCATGGGAGACGTGGTAGAGCCTCGGCGAGAGTTTATCCAGCAGAATGCGCTGAATGTCGAGAATCTCGACTTTTAGCGCGCCCGGAAACGCTTGATGACCAAAATCCTGATCCATGCTGAAAATGCCGGTGACATGAGCGCGGCACTGTCCGAGCGGTTTCCAGATGTTCGAACACGTGCGTGCCATAGCAACGCGGATATGCTGCGGGCTTTGCAAGACTTTGCGCCCGATGGCGTCTACTCGGTGCGGTTTGATAACAGCGCACCGTTCCCTTCAGAACCGCTTTTGGCAGAAGGAGGGCCGCGCTGGATCACAGTGGGCGGATCGGGCTGCGATCACCTAGGGCAATGGGATACCAGCCGCATCACCGTTACGAACGCCGCGGGTGTCGGTGCCGCGATGATGGCCGAATTCGTTTTTGGCTGCGCATTGAAGTTCACTTTGGACATTGACGGTCTGAAAAAGGATAAGTCGGACCGAGCTTGGCGTGATCGCGTGATGACACCGCTGATGGGTAAGACAATGCTCATTGTCGGTCTGGGTCATACAGGCCAAGCTGTTGCACAGCGCGCCAAGGCGTTTGGTATGCATGTGATCGCCACGCGCGCCCGTCCCGCTCCGGCGGAAAACGTGGATGAGGTTTTCGCGGCATCTGAGCTTCCGTCCTTGTGGCCAAGAGCGGATGTGATCTGTCTTTCGGTCCCATTGTTGGACTCGACACGTGGTTTGGTTGGCGCCGCCGCGTTTGAGGCAATGAAGCTGTCTGCCGTTTTGATCGATGTCTCCCGGGGTGGGGTTATTGTGCCCGAAGACGCAATTGCTGCGATGCGTGACGGTCAGATTGCGGGTGCGGCGTTCGACGTGTTTCACGAAGAACCCTTGCCAAAGAACAGCCCCTATTGGGGCTTGCCCAACACGATCATTTCCCCGCATGCTTCAGCGGTCTTTGACGGTTGGGGCGAGGCCTCCTTTGAGATGTTTCTTGAAAATCTAGAGCGATGGCTGAAGGGCGAAAAACTACATCGGATTGTCGATCCGGCACGAGGATATTGAGAGGCCGACATGGCAGATCGTTTTACCGGAGTGATGACGCCGCTTCTGACGCCTTACAATAATGACGGCACGATCGCCTATGATCTCTACTGCGCGCATGCATCTTACTGCCTGAAAGACGGCGCGCATTATCTCTCGCCCTTTGGGACCACCAGTGAAGCGCCAAGTCATTCCATTGCAGAGCGCCGACAAGCTTTGGAGACCCTTGTTCAATCGGGCTCCGCAAAGTCTGAGAACCTAATGCCGGGAACGGGGCTTTGCGCGCTGCAAGAAACAGTAGAGTTATGCCGCCACGCATCAGAGCTTGGATGTGCAGGTGTCATGGTGCTTCCGCCCTTTTTCCTGAAACCTGTGAGTGACGAGGGCCTCTATCGCTACTTCGGCCAATTGATCGAGCGCCTCGGCGCCAACCCTCCAGCCGTTTGTCTCTATAACATTCCGCAAAACAGCGGCGTGCCGATTTCTCCGGATCTGGCGGCACGTCTTAACAAGACGTTTCCAGAGGTGGTTTTGGCCTACAAAGACAGCTCCGGAGATTGGTCAAACACGAAGGCTGTGATCGAGGCAGCACCCGAAATAGCCGTTTTTCCCGGGTCAGAGACGGTCATGCCTGACGCAATGGCGCTTGGCGGTGGCGGGTGTATTTCGGCGAGTTGCAATTCAAATGTTAGAGCCATAAGGGCGCTTTACGACGCGGTTGTCTCTGATCGACAGGACGAGGTGGCTGACTTGGTAACGGCTATAGCCATTCATCGCGAAGCCTTGAGCAAAGCTGGACTGATACCCGGGCTTAAGTCACTGATGGCGCATTTAACGGGTGACGAGCGATGGCTAAACCTGCGCGCGCCTCTTCTGAATGCGGATCAGAAGCTTGGTGCGCGTTTGGCCGAAAGCATGACCAAAGCGCGCGAAGCGATCAGTTGATCGTATCCGAAAGACCCTCAGGCTGTCCTGTGACAACAAAAGTGAGACTTTCGGGGTCTAAGACTTCCTGAGCGACTCGGTTGATCTGTTCGATAGTGACGGCGTTTACATTGTCGTTGCGGGTGTCGATGTAGTCTGTTCCCAGCCCGTCCATCTGCATGCCGACGGAAATCCGCGCTATCGTTGCATTGCCGTCGAAACGCAGCGGATAAGCACCCGTGAGGTAGGTCTTGGCGTCATCCAATTCCTGCTCTGTCACGCCTTCCGTACGGATCCGTTCCCACTCCTCCGCGATTACTTCAACCGCTTCAGCGACACGGTCATTGGCGGACGCGACTTGGCCCATCCAGATTTCGGCGCGATCCCGGCCCGCGATGTAGGAATAGACACCATAGGTCAGGCCCCGCTTTTCGCGCACTTCCTGCATCAGGCGGCTTTCGAAGCCACCGCCGCCAAGGATGTGATTGAGAATAAAGGCCGCGAAGAAGTCAGGATGCTCCCGTTCGATACCGGGCTGCGCAAACATCGCAATCGATTGCGGTGTCTCAAAGTCAACCACCTTGATTCCACCGGGCAGATTCAGGTTGGCATCATCCGGCATAGGCAGGCCTGTTTGCGGTAAGTCTCCCAGAAGTGTGTCCAGAATGGCGCCCAGCTCTTCCGCAGAGATATCACCGACCGCACTGATATAGAGCCCGTCTTTGGTCAGTGCGCCTTGGTGAGCACGGACGAGGTCGTCGCGCGTGATCGCCGAGACGCTTTCGATCGTGCCATCGCTAGAGCTGGCATAGGGGTGGTCGCCGTAGATTAGCTCCGCAAAGGCAAGACTTGCGATTGATGACGGGTCTTTCTCGTCTGATCTGATCCCCGAGAGAACCTGCGCGCGCACCCGCTCGATCGCATCGTCGTCGAACCGCGGGCTCACCAGCGTTTCACGTAACAAGGCGAGCGCCTCATCTCTGTTCTCGGATAGAAAGCGCGCCGATATGCTCACCGCATCGGCGTTGGCGCTATACGAAAATGACGCTGCCAGCGCTTCGGTTTCGCGGGTAAAGGCGCGTGCATCGAGATCGCCTGCGCCTTCTTCAAGCAGCGCGGTCATCAGGTTGATGGCACCGCGTTTTTCCGGAGCATCGAGGGATGTGCCGCCACGAAACCGCAATTCCAGAGCCACGAATGGTATGCTTTGCTCTTCCACAAGCCAGGCTGACAGGCCACCTGGTGTCTCAAGCTCCACGACATCGACACCCGCGCGTGCAGGTAGAACCGTAGAAACGCATGCCACAAGTCCGGCTGCAATCGTCAAAACGCCAAATCTCATTGTGTGACCTCCGGGGCAAGCACATAGCCGGTGACTGAATTTCGATTATCGGCGAAAAGGCTCTGGGCCGCTGCCATGATGTCCTCTTCGCTCACCGCTGAGAGAGTTTCGGGCCATGCCTGTACATCTTCTACCGTCAGACCAATCGACAGAGCGCCACCATATCTGTTTGCAAGCGACCGTACATCGTCTCGGACATAAATCTCCGACGCCCTGATCTGCATTTTGATGCGTTCCAGATGCTCTGGATCAACACCGGTTTCGAGGAACTCGGCGATCACGTCGTCCATCGCTTTTTCGGCGTCTGCAAGCTCAACACCTTCGGCTGGAACGACATAGAGATTGAAAGTCGTGTCATCGAGCGTGGAACCGCGGTAATAGGCCGACGCGTAAACAGCTGTCCGGCTTTCGAACTGGAGCTTCTCGTTGAGAACGGATGTGTTGCCGCCACCCAACAACTCGGCCAGAACCGTCAGCGCTGCGGCATCTTCCTGAGAGTCCCGGTCGCGTTCCGGGGCGAGATAGGATCGCGCAAGATAAGGCTCAGACACGCGCGGATCGGTGAAGTTCAGGCGACGCTCCGCGAGTTGGCGCGGCTCTTGCGGGCGCAGACGCTCGGGCAAGTCCGGGTTTGACGGTATCGTGCCGTAATGGGTTTCTGCGAGTTCCCGAACCGTTTCGGGCGACACATCGCCAGCAACCACCAGGATCGCGTTATTCGGAGCGTAGAATTTGTCGTAGAAGGCCAGTGCATCATCCATGTCCAAAACGCTCATCTCGTGCTGCCATCCGATAATGGGCGTGCCATAGCGATGGTTGAGGTATTGCGAGGCGTTCATCTGTTCGCGGAAGAGGCCCGATGGATTGTTTTCCACGCGTTGATTTCGTTCTTCGATGATAACGCCGCGTTCCGAGACGATGTCATTAGGGGCGAGTTGAAGATTGACCATACGGTCGCTTTCCAACTGCATCATAAGCTCAAGCCTGTCTGTTGCAACGCGCTGAAAATAAGCTGTGTAATCGTAGGAAGTGAAGGCGTTGTCCCGGCCACCGTTGCGGGCAACGATTGCAGAGAATTCACCTGGGTCCAGAGTATCTGTTCCCTTAAACATCAGATGTTCAAGAAAATGAGCAATCCCCGATACGCCTGGATCCTCGTCTGCCGAGCCTGCGCGATACCAAACCATATGGACCACAACCGGGGCTCGGTTATCCTCGATGACGACGACATCCATCCCATTGTCCAGCGTGAACGAGCTTACTCTGTCATCGGCGCGTGCCGCGATTGCCGTGAACAGAATTAGATATCCAAGGATGAAAAAGCGCATGAAGCCCTCCAGTTGATTACTGGTTCTAGATACGCCGGGACGCCAGCTATTCAACCGTGGTTCATAGAAGGACGCCCGGTCTAACGCCGTCGTGATACGTCCGGCGGTCCAGACGAGGTGGAAATGCCCAAGCTCTGCAGACGGTCATCCTCGGCAACGGCATCTAACCATTGTCGCCGGTAGGCGAGGTCGTAATCGTCACTCGGCCCGATATTGAGAATATTGACGCGCCCGCGCCTGCGGCGTACCTCGAGATCCTCTCGCGCTAGTGTCGCACGGATATCAGGTGTGACACCAAAGCGCCGGGAGTGGTTGATTAGGGCACCGTCATTGGAAGACGGCTCTGTCAGTGCTAATGCACTTGGGTTGCCGCCCAATGCTGACACGGAATCGGCAAAAGGTGTCACGTCGGTTCGATTGGATCCACCAGGCGTAGGGGATGGTAGGGCAGTGTAGCTTTCTGGCTCTTGCAGGGGCTTGCCCGGCAAAACGTCGAACTCGCTAGGACCATTGCCCGTATCTGTCAGACGCCGAAGCTGGATGTCACCGTCTCTGTTGCCGCAGGCACTGAGCGCCGTGACCAATACCAGTGTAAGGCTGATGCCGAACCGCATCCCAAGGCTCCTGTTCACGCTTCCGCACGATCTATCCGATTTACGCGCCAAGGTCACCCTGCCTTTTGTTCTTGTCGGACGTGAAAACGACCAGGCCCACCGCACCCAGAAATACAGCGATATCTGCGACATTGAACGCTGTGGGGTTTGTGAAGCCGCAACAGGACATGTTGAGAAAATCGGCCACTGCTCCATAGATCAAACGGTCGAAGATATTTCCTAAAGCGCCACCGACGAGTAGGCCGGCTGATATCTTCTGCCACTTGCCTTGCGGGTCGACATTGACCCACCATAGAACCAAGGCAACGATGATCAACGCTACGGCGATCAAAACCCACCGCATCCAGGCGTCATCGCTCGCAAAGATCCCAAAGTTTATGCCGGTATTCCAACCCATCCGGAAATTCAGAAGCGGTGGTAAGACATCGATGGCCAATACTTCCTTGAGGTTCATCCATTGCACGACGATGAGCTTGCTGAACTGATCCGCACAGAACGCCGCCAAAGCTGACCAAAAAACTACTCGCATTTGCTAAACTACCTCTGTTGTCCGGCGCGGTATCAGTGTCTGAAATGCCGTATTCCGGTCAGAACCATGGCCAAACCGGCTTCGTCTGCAGCTTGTATCACGTCCTCATCGCGCATCGAACCGCCGGGTTGAATAATAGCACGCGCGCCAGCCTCGGCTGCGATCAAAAGACCATCTGCAAACGGAAAAAATGCGTCGGAGGCCACCACGCTGCCTTCGGTCAGAGGTGCATCCAATCCCAGTTCTTGCGCCATGTCGAGCGCTTTTCGCGCAGCGATGCGACAGCTGTCGACACGACTCATCTGACCTGCTCCGATCCCCACAGTTGCGCCGTCACGCACATAGACAATCGCATTCGATTTGACATGTTTCGCCACCTTCCAGGCAAACAGCAGGTCTGCCATCTGCGCGTCGCTTGGGTGGAGCTTCGTCGCGGCACGCAGGTCTGTGGGATCGAGAGACTTAGTGTCCTTTTCTTGGACAAGTAGACCGCCCGACACTTGTTTGATCGCGAGCGTTTGTCTGATTTCGCGCCCCAGCCCATCGGTCAGCAGCAACCGCAAGTTAGGCTTGCCGGCGAAAATCGCACGCGCCGCCTCATCGGCGCCCGGAGCGATCACAACTTCGGTGAAAATCTGGCTTATCTCATTTGCCGTATCAGCGTCGAGCGCCTGATTCAGGGCCACAATACCGCCGAAGGCGGAGGTTCGGTCGCAATCATAGGCGCGCAGATAGGCCTGTGCCAGTGTTTCGCCGCGCGCCACCCCGCAGGGATTTGCGTGTTTTATAATGGCGCAAACCGGCCCATCCTCCATTGGAAAGTCGCGAACCAATTCGAATGCAGCATCGGTGTCGTTGATATTGTTGTAGCTCAGCGCCTTTCCTTGAATCTGCTGCGCGGTGGCAACACTGGGCTCAGGATCACGGTCCGAATAGAATGCAGCGCTCTGATGCGGGTTTTCGCCGTATCTCAGTTCTTGTTCCAGCTGACCGGCAAAGGCTCTGTAGCGCGGTGAGGGTTCCTGTATTGCATCGGCCAGCCATGACGACACCGCAGCATCATATGTCGCCGTGCGACCGAAAGCGGTGAGCGCCATTTTGTCCCGGAATGCCCTGCTGGTCCGGCCGCCGTGGTTTTTAAGTTCTGACATGAGAGCCGGATAATCCTGCGGATCGACCAGCGTGGTGACAAAGGCATGGTTCTTGGCTGCCGCTCTGATCATCGCTGGTCCGCCGATATCGATTTGTTCGATGCAGCTTTGCGGATCTGCGCCGGAAGCAACGGTGGCTTCGAACGGATAAAGATTGACCACCAGCAAATCGATCTGCGCAATCCCGTGGCGATCCATCGACTCTAAATGGGCCTGGCTGTCTCGCCGCGCCAAAAGGCCACCATGAACCTTCGGGTGCAGGGTTTTCACCCGACCACCCATGATCTCGGGAAATCCGGTTACATCCGCCACATCCGTCACCGGCAGACCCGCCTCTTTCAGAGTGGAAGCTGTACCCCCCGTGGAAATAAGCTGCACGCCTTCATCGCTCAAAAACTGGGCCAATTCGACCACGCCTGTTTTATCCGACATCGAGAGCAGGGCGCGTCGCACGGAGATCAGATCGGTCATCTCAAAATCAGTCCCCTGGTTTAGTCGATTGCGACGGGCGTCTGTGCTGTTCCGGCGAGATCGCGGATCCCTACCGGAGAATCCTGTGGTTTGGCAAATGACCATCTTGTTCTAGTC
>JBCCNY010000007.1:0-21821 GCA_039025595.1 Pseudomonadota bacterium
TCCAAGCGTTCGGACCTGGTCACGGCCTTGGTAGCCACTGTGGATCACAATCCGAAGGTTGATATCAGCGACCGCCTGCAACTTAGTCTGGAAGCGCTCATCATAAGGGGGGCACCATGCAAAGGCGAGATGATGTCCCGCTACAAAAGTGAGCGAAAGAAGTGCTCGACGAGCGCCTCATACGCTCAGGTTGAGCTGACCTTGCTCCAGACCGAATTCTTGCTGTCGTCACTTGGTTTGACGGTACAAACCAGCATGAACGGCAGCTTCAAGCCGGGTGTTTTTTCGGTTTTGGTATTTGTGTTTTCAATACTCGTATAAAATCTCCCTAAGTAGTAAAAGTCTTAGTGAGAACAAGGATAGAACATACTTGTCGCCTGAGACACAACCGATACATACAAGCATCTGACTTTATTCCTATTCTTCGGAAAGATGGGGGAAAGCAGGTCTTCGCTGCAGGAGCGATACGACCGGGCTGATTGCTTTTGAGCCGACCTTCATTGTGGCTACATTTGGTTTGGTGAAACGACCTGCGTTGCTGACTAATCGCCCTTCCTTGTAATTGTACCATGCTGACCCCTCATTCGAAGAGCTCTGGGCCCTGGGATGACGAGGGGCTGGTAGGGTCGACCTATGTCGGATCGAGAGGCGTTCCGGAAACTGCGAAGATGCGCGCACCTCCGCTTGCGTCGATTCCTGCCACATGGACGTCACCGAAAGTGTCAGTGTTGCTGTCGCTCGCCATAGATGCCCGAAGCTAGAGGTTAGAATTTGGGATCTTCTTACCGCTGGCACCGGTCAGATCTAGACACCTGAAGTTGGTTCAAGCTCAGGTTTGTTTTCTCTGTAAATCAGAACCTCTGCGTCGTTGTCACGGCTCGTAACAAAAAGACGGCTCATAACCTTGCTCGCTCAAAAACTCATAGCTCTCGCAGTCAAAACGTCATTGCATAGCCTAACCAAAACCGCCTGCCCTCTGCTGAAACCGGTACATTTTCTCCGGTCAAAGGGTCTACTCGCACTGAGGTTGCCGTTGGATTCAACTGATCAGTATTCAACAAATTGTCCACGGCAAATCTGAACTCGCCCGGACCAACCGCCTTTGCGACTCGCAGATTCACAGTTGTTGTGTCCTGTACTTTTGACAATCCGGTTTGATTGCGTTCGCCTGTGAATACGACCTCTCCGGCGAGCCTCAGACCGTTATCGAATTCGTAGTCACCGTAGAGTGTGGCTTTGAAAGGTGACACGATGCGGTTGTTTGGCAACCATGCATCAATATTGCCGTCGTCGTCGCTGTCGAACCGACCTTCCGTGTAAGACAACGCCATGCCTAGGTTGAAGCCCGGCTGCACACGGTAATCCGCTATGATTTCTCCGCCCCAGGTCTCTTCTTTGCGCTGAAAGACCTGTCCGGTGGCCGCGTCGAAGATAGTGCCTTCGTCGGACGTCGCAAAGAACGCCGATGCAGACAGGCTTACCGCTGGTCCCAGAAATCGTACGCCCACCTCATAATTATCCACGATCTGCGCTTCCGGGGCGATGGACGCGTATGAGATTGTCTGACCCGGTATGAAAGGATTGGGCGCTAAGGCGCGGCGCGTGAAAGCACCGACATCGGGAATAGAAAAGCCTTGGGAAAAGCCCGCAAAAACGCTGGTATTTGAAGTGACATGATAGACACCGCCGAGATTGAACACGAAGGCATCGTAATCAAAATCACCACCGATTACATTGAGCGCCGGTAAGGCAAACACACCGCCTGCGGTGAGTTGTGCCGCATCCGGGCGCACAAAATCCTGAACAGTCAAATCAAAGCGCTCATAACGCACACCACCGGAAAGATCGAAACGCTCGCCGAGGGCAACATCAAATTGCGCGAAGGCCGCAACGCTGGTTTGCTCCATAGGCGCGATTACATCTACACCATTGACCAAACTCTGTTCCACTTCATCGCGAGCCAAATCGGCACCCCAAGTCACCTGCAGCCCCGGCAGGACAGTGGACAGATCCGAACGCACGGTCGAGCGAAGACCATACGTTCTGGTATCAAGTACGGTCTGCGCATTGGGGTCCTGGACCAGGTTTGTCGTACTGATCGGATAGTAGAGCGGGTTGGCAATCCCAACAGGAACAAAAGCCGCCTGACGGCGATTGTCAGTAAAAAATGCCTGCAACTCCAGCTCGCCTATCCCTAGGTCGTTGTTGCGATAGCTGACCGTCAAAGCGCCGGTTTCATCCTCTACCGGTTCGCCAGTATAGGGTGCGCCAAAATCCACGCTGACCGGATCGGTTCCGTAATCTGTAAAGAATTCTATATCCTGTTCAAACCGGTTGTAGTCAAATCGAAGGTCAAATTGATGGGAGCCGGCCGTGTAATCCAGCGCGAAACCCAGTGTGTAGTTTTGCTGATTATCGCCACCGCCTTGCCCAACAAGCGGGTCTGAAGGGATTTGTCGGCCATCCCCGTCGAACAAGTCGCCAATCGTGTCAGCACCAAATTCAAATCGTAGGCCAAGCTCATCAATACGGCGGTCGTGGGCAACAAAAATGCCGCCGCCAAAACTGTCGCCAACATCTTCATCCTGCGCCGTAAGGCTGGTGATCACCTCGGTGCGATTAACGTCTCCGGCCTGCTTGGTGATGATATTGATCGTGCCACCCGTCGCACCATTGCCAAATTGTGCATTGGAGCCTCTGACAATTTCAATTCGCTCAATCGAGTTTGTATCGATAAGGGCCAACTCGCGGTCAAAGCCGCGCAGCTCACTCGTTCGCGAGACGCCATTGATCAGGATCTGCAGGCCACGGCCGCGGAGTGTCTGGCTGGCCCCTCCTATTGTACCATTTGATACAGTTAGTCCCGGTACAAAATCAGATAGAATGCGCTCCAAACGCTCACCCGTCTTCACGCGTCGTTCCAGGTCTTCTTCCGTTATGACCTGTACAGCCCCCGGGATCGTGGTCGCCGCAGCATTTGAACGGAATGTTGAAAGTTTGATAGTGCCCAAATCGAAGGGCTCTTCCTGCGCCAGCACCGGGCTCGCAATCAGGAGAGACAGGCCGGTTGCACCGGTCACGAGTTGCGATTTCATATTCATTCAGGGTGTCCTTTTTAACCGATTAGCCGGCATTACCTGGGGCCTCAGCCTGCTGGCTGACGGTTGACACCCTGAGTAAGTGAAGTGCGAAGACGCCGGTGATCAGAGACAAGGCACATGCCAGCCAGAACACGAAACCGTATCCTGAAAGCTCAGCCAAAGTACCCGCGATCATCGAGCCTGCCATGTAAACAAAGAGATTTGCGCTCGACAGAATGGTGAAATCCGTACCAGCCTGAGAGAGCGAAGCGACGCGCATGAATGCTGTAAAGAGGCCTACGACCTCCATGTATCGGCTGAAAGTGTTCAAAAGCGACAGCGCGACCAATGTCTCCTGCGGCGCGCCGAATTGTGCAACAAGGCCGTAACCAGCAAACACAATCGTTCGTAGCAAGACAAAAAACATAAAAAATGTGAGAAGTCCGAAGCGCCCTATTGCGATCATCCCCAACACGGCACCAAACATTCCGACAAAGGCCGCAGAAGCACCAGTTAGAATTCCGATCATTGAAAGTGAAAAGCCGCTATCAACAAGAAATGACTGCTCAAGGGATTTTATCAGGCCTTCTGGAAGGCGAAAAATCAGAGCGAAACCAAGTAACGCCAAAGCCGCCGGTCGCCTTGCAAAAGCGCGTAGTTTCGGCACCGGGGTCGAATGGCTGTTCCTGCGTTTGCCATGACTTTCCGGGACAATGAAGAAGAATATCAGAGATAGTGCTGAGGCACACCCCGCTGTCATCACCGCGACTTGCCAACCAGTAGCGTCGTAAATGAAAAGCGTCAGAGATCCGCCTATAAGAACTCCAGCAGCGACTGCTGCACTTTGAATGGCACTCCCGCGTGCTTGATACTCGCTTGGCAAATGCTCGACAGCATAACCATCTGCAGCAATATCCTGCGTTGCAGAAGTGAGCGACATAAGCATCAAAAGTGGAAAAAACAGAGAGATATCAGCGACTGGGTCGAGCATTGCAAGTATGCAAAGCAGACTCAGAATGATAGCCTGCGTTACAGCGATAACCCCTTTCCGACCCACGGATTCAATTCGGGAGACGCGATCCACCCAGGGAGCCCAGATTGCTTTCAACACCCAAGGCAACATCATAACACCAAGCCCGCCGATTAGAGCGAGATTGACACCGTTGGCGCGCAAGATCGGCGGCAACGCCGCCGCAACAAGGTACAACGGAATAGCCTGCGACACATAGAGCCCAATCAGAGCGCAAAAAACATGGCGATCCAGCCGAAGTGAATGGCGTGCCGAAGAGCTCGCCGTTTTTTCAAGGTCGGTCACACTAGAATTGCTCATAGATCGCCGGAAGCCCACTAACCCTTCGGCCATCGCTAATCCAAAAATACACGAGTTTCAAATAAAATGAGCAAAAACTCACTAAATTATTTTTTTATATTTAAAATCAAATATTAACAAGTTTATTATCAGTAACAAACCACTGTCCGTTACGCTCAAAAAGAACCAAACAAGCGCCTATGATTCTCTTACATCGTCTAGACAATCGAAATCAAATGAAACGGTCAGAAGCCTTTTGCACCAATTGAAGATGCGCGCGCGGTTTGGCGAATTCTCGGTCAATGCCAGCATCTGGAGGCAGGCAACTGTGACCTGATTTTGTAGCAAGGCCAACTCCGTTTCCAGACCGGGGCTAGCTTTGCACCCGAAAACACTTTGCAACCCGACAATGCGCTGAATGATCTCTCTCAGGTGCTTTTCCTCTAACTCAGCCAGAGACCTAGAACTGCCCATCGCGCGACGAAGCTGCCAACGCCCGGGAGAATTGATCTGGGTATCATCACCTAGCGCAACCAGTATCGCACTGACACACTCTTCCACTGGATCACCAGCTTTCAGGGAGTCTTTGACATCATCAAGCGCGGCGATTGTCTGCGCCAACCAACGCTTGAAAAGTTCATAGAAAATCGCCTCCTTGTTTGGAAAAAACTGGTAGACACTGCCGATAGAGACTCCGGCATTTTGAGCGATGGCGTTAGTAGTGATCTTATCGGCTGGAAGAACGGACAACATGTCCAGGGTGGTATCGAGTATCAACTCAACCCTTACCTTCGAACGACGTTGTTTGGCTTTCTTTCGCGGCTCGACGCCGGCAGCAAGTGTACTTTTCATGGTACTCTGTTAGATGGCACGTCTGACAAACCACTACTTCATATAGCGAACAGTAGCGAGTATTTTTGAACTTCTCGACATTGCGAAGAGAAGTTGCAAACATGCAATCATTTGTTTTGTCAGAGGTATAGGCACTGTTTAGTCCCGAAAGCATGGCTCTGAGTAGAGTTATTGGGGCTATGCTAGCGACGGAACCAATCGCGTTGAGCAAGATGCCGGTTCGACATATCTCGACGAAATGATTCGGGAGCAAACACAAAGGCTGCTGTGCAGCGTTCATATCTAGGCAGAATACCTCGTCTGCGAAATGCTGCCTTGGCTCCGCGGTCGGCAGTGATTCCAAACCGCTTGATGCTGCGCAGTGAATAATGTCTCGTATTGCGGAACCGTCATTATCAAGCCAAAATACTTATATGGCGCTTGCTACTTGCACTTCCCTTTTTTAAACTCATGCAGAAGTTTCTGATCAAGGAGCTATCATTTTTTTAACGCTGGTAAAACAGACGATCGTTGTAGCTTCGGTCTAGTTAGGTTTAAGCCCAGTACTAAAACAGTCTTAGGGTGAATTATAAAATGGCTGGTTCAATGAGTTATCAGGACACCAAGACACTCGCTCCATTTCCGAACTCTAAAGAAGTGCTGCGTACTTTTGTAGATCATGTTGAAGCCGATCATGATGTCAGTTTTGCGAGCTCCGAGGATGGGTTTCAAGTCATTGAGAACGCGGGGGTTCGCGTTGCTCTTCGAGCGCAACCGATTGGTTTGGAGATCAAGCTCAGCGGACCTAACTCCGCTATGTTTGTGTTTTTCAAGGATGCTATTTTTCGGCATCTCGCCGATATTGATCCTACTCTCGCGGCTCAAATTCGGTGGTCTGGCGAAACGGCTATCGAAGGCGAGTTGCCACAGAACTTTCGAATCTTGCGTGTAGTGCAAAAATCGACCCCCCTGTCCGGCATGGTGCGGCTAACGCTATCAGTCTCGGACGAGGCTTTCTTTGAAAACCCTGGATTGCACTTGAAAATGATTTTACCGTCTGTCGCGGATAGGCAGCCGATCTGGCCGCGCATGGGACAGAACGGAGCGCCTGTCTGGCCGCAAGGCGATGATGCGCTACACGCGCGTTTCCTGACGATAAGGGCAATCCGCTCTGAACAGAATGAGATTGACCTGGATGTCGTCTGTCATGGCGATGGTTTGATTTCGAGTTGGGCGATGTCTGCCTCTCCTGGAGATGAAATCGGCGCCATGGGACCCACCGACTACGAGTCCCTACCGAACGTGGATCGAGTGTTTCTGGCGGCAGATCAGACTGGATTGCCCTTGGTCGCACGGTTTCTGGAAAATCTGCCTGAAAATGTGACTGGGGATGTTATTGGCGGGGCCGAAGACTTGAATGGGCTGGTTCAGTATCTGCCAGAAACAAATCTTGAGATCACCCATATCCACCCCACTGAGTTTTCTCGAAGGATTTTGCAGCGCACGCAGAAACTCGCTGTGTCTGGCTGTTATAGAACAGCAGTCTTCGCCGGTGAATTTGCAGATGCTCAAGCGCTCCGAAAGGTATTCAAGGGCACCATGGGTTTGGGTAAAGGGGAACAGATTAGTATGCCATACTGGAGCAAGGGCAAAGCTGGATTCAAGGATTGAAATACGCGACTAAACCCACCCGAGAGCTTTTGTCTGCTCTAGAAGATCGCACATCAACGATCTGGCAGAGGACCTGAAGTCTGAAACTGTGAAGACAAAGGGAACCGGCATATGATCACGTCGAGGGGCATCTGCGCTCTACATACAAGGGGCAGATTGGTGGTTTTGATCTGATAGGCGACAAGTCGGATTTAACTCGCCACCGACGACCGAATCATCTTCACCCGCAACGACAGGGTCATCGGCGTCAAAAACGGCATGCGCGGCACTTTCGTCACGAAGCAAAACGGCGAGATCGCTGTTGCTCTCTACGGCGTAAAAGACTGCCGCGTCCGTTTCAACCCGCGAGATTTCCGCAGCTTCAACCACGGCTATGCCGTCATCATCCACAACAGACCTGCTCACCCTTGATGCCAGAGACACGCATATCGCCGCGAGAACACGCCGCGCAGGCTATGCTGAGCAGTATCCGCACGAATTCACAGTGAGGGCCGCTTCAGCCCGTGGTGGCACAACGGAGCTTGCCAAAATCGTGAACCGTCACGGCGACTGGACGTTCTACGATCACGCAGCGCCGTCAGGACAGGGTCTGGCCAGTGGGTACATCATCGACCTGCGCGCCTTCCGAGCGGGCCTCATCCGCCACATGCAGGACGGCTATCCCCTGCGCTTCGGCGATACGCTGAATATCGACGGCACGGGCTTTCGCTGGTTCGACATCCGGTCGTTTCCGGCGAAGCCTAAGCTGGTGGTGGCGAGGGGGTGATAGCGCTCTGATAAACTTCTAGGCCTCGAAATCTTCAGCATCTTCTGCGATCCCACTGGGCGAGACATCCTGACCGCTTGAGCGTTCCGGCTTAACTTGAGGTGCTTTTCGAAACCACGCAGATAAGTTCGACCCGGTTCTAGCGTAAAATTCAGGAACGATCCTCTCCAGTTCGGATATGAAATTCGTTTGCTGCGCAAACTTCGCGCCCAGTTTCTCAGAAAGAAAAATATGGAAGCCGTGCGCGACGAGGTGTTCTTTGCCTTCGGCAGCTAAGTCTGGCTTCTCTCTTAGCTCCGCAAAAGGATACTGAGTAGGCTCGCTCGTTCCTGGCCAGAGAAGGCGCACGAACAACCCATCAGTCTTTTCAGACTTTACTTGCCTGAGCAGCCAATTGAGGCGTGCCTTCGTGGACTTCTTGTCCTCCGGAGCGCGCTAAGTCATTCCGACATCCACTGTGCGGCGCATGAGATCCGCTATGACTTCGATCGGCGCTGCGGCATCAGGAACAGAGAGCGCGCAGGTTAAACTGTGTTTCTCTCGCAGATCACTCAATTCATCTTTTTGACTTTGGGACGGATTTCCCATGTGTTTACGTGGTAGTTTTTCGCTGACAATCATCCCGGTCATACGGCTGAGGATCATGGATAGGTCGCGTGTCTCTTGATGCCAAGCCTCCAGCACAGTTTGAACCATCTCTGACTTTGCCGGAACAATGCCTCCGCTGGAGACCAACTTGCTCAGCTCCGACCATTCCCGCGGCATTCTGTCGAAACCGCGCACTCCAGCGCTCTCATGGGTCAGAAATCGACGGAGTTCGTTCAGAAGAACCAATTGGTCTTTGTCCGCTATGCCCGCGCCAGAGACAAGCAAGTCAGCCGTGGTGAGTATATGCATCCATGACCAGTGAAAGACTGGAATCTTTGATCTGCTCTTTCTGACAGCTTCCAGCGGATGACTATCCGGCGAAGTTGCAAACTGGTTCGATTTCGTGATCACGCAATCTGCGTCGTTGTCCTTTGCCAGAACCCGGTAGCGTTCGATTTGATCTACGTCGAGTTCGTTGGTTCCAACTTTGGCCTCGACGATTGCGCGCCATTCACGGTTTCCAACCCTAAGAACGATCAATCCGTCCGGCCGGTCTTTGACTGCAGTGTTTTGCTTTACAAAAACAACTTCAGTTTAGGTCTCAATTGCTGCTCTCTTACCTACCTTTTGGCCAATCGATGACAGCAGGCTTGCGCCGAATTCGTCAACTTTGCAAAGGCAGGCGAGAACAATGGACGTCGTGCGGCCTTCTTTTGATGTATTTGACAGTACGGGAAACAGCCGAGCCGCCTCGCCCTGCTTCAAGTATTCCGGCAACTTTTCCGCACTCATTGACGCCCCTCAGTTCTTCCAAATGCCTAGCGCGAAAGGAACAGGGCGAAGTGCAATCAGTCAACCTTTGGATGGTCGTTCGCAAAGCCTCTGTGTCAGCGAAGTTACGAACGTTTCCGTTTTGAACGGCAAATCAGGTTTGCCTAGCGCCTCTCTACCAAAGATCCTTACCACCCGCGTCCACCTGCGAAACGAAATCGTCTGGCCGCGGATACACGTTCGCCGGGTTACCTGCAAGCTTCACAAGGGCGTCTTCGAAGCTTACAGCCTGACCAATGCCTTGGACGACGTCGGGCTGCCTGTGCTTACTTCCCTAACACGCGATGACCGCCCGCCGTGCACTCCAGACGCGTCCAACGTGTGAAGTCTAACAATCGTTGGACAGGTTGTTTCCGACAATCGCGCCCACGATAGCGCCACCCGCGACAACAGCTGCACTATCGTCAACACTGTTAGCGATGGCTGCACCAGCCGCGCCACCAGTTGCCTGGGAAGCCGCACAATTGACGCGTCGGTCGCTCGTTGGCGAACAAGCGCTGGCGAGTAGTACAGTGAAGATCACGAGAAGTCTCATTGTCATAGCCCCTTAGCAGCGCGTCAAACTTAAGCTTGAGTTCGTTTATATATGATCGCTTCAAAGAATTTTGCACATCACAAACACGTTTAGCCCCAAGTTAGCAAAGAGCCGCCAAACGCCATTCAAGAGAAGACGTCCGGTTTTCCAAACAGGACGTAAATAATGCTTGCAGCATTTGACAATTCGAGCTCGAAGCGAACACCTGATACTTCGCAAGAAAGAACCGGATTGTTCAGCACATGAAAGGTCGGCTTGGCGGGACGAAGCGGACAGTGACGAACTGGATTTGAGTGGCGGCTTAAGGACGGCACAGAAGGTTGAGGACGAACTGTCATGTTCACTCGGGGTGTTTCGCGCCGGTAGCGTTGGAAGACCGAAGCAAGGGCCGAATTAGCATGCTAGGAAATCGGGAGTTTTCCGTACACTTCTCTCGGCGACAATCCCGTACGATATTGAAAAAACCTCGTGAAGTCGCCTTGGTGACGGTATCCCAGTTCCCGGGCTATCTGTGTCACCGTCCATGCATTATCCGCCGGAAGTTCGAGCGCCAATTTCAGACGCGCGTCGCTTACCAAATCCCGATGGTTGGTTCCTAACTCCCTGAGGTGTCGTTGGTAGCTGCGGCGAGAGACACCAAACGCACGCGCAGCCCGATCGGCGAGGCGGTCGGTGGCATCGCTACTCAGCAGTCCCAAAAGGCATAACGTTACACTCTCACCATCAATCGAAGAGAGACTTTGATACACTGGTGGGTCCACCGGGACAGGCAGCTTACCGACATGTCCGGCAAGGAGCGCACGGTCAAAGCCTAGTCTCGTCGTCTCCGCGCCAAGCGTCAGCGGCAGTCCTGAAAGCGCCTCAGGCATGTGATCTGGAAGGTCAGAGCAGGCGACTTTGATGGCAGCAGGGCGCACATCCAACCCAAGAACAAGCCGAACTCCCCTCAGCAGTATTGCGAGATTATAAAACACCAATGCCCAACTGTCGCTCCAAGCTGTTTTGCTGGGCGTGCGTTTTATCCAGAATATCTTTGGTTCCAGATGCACCCAGTATCGCGTTCCTGTCAGCACACCCTGAACCGCACTTACGAAATCGTTGATACTTTCCAGCGCAACGTTTTGCTGCGAGCTTGTTCTGGAGTTATGCCCGTACGTTTTCTGAAGAAACGGGTGAACGCTGACGAGTAGGCGTAACCAAGTTCAAAGGCGATCTCGGTTATCGGGATAGACGGATCGGCGAGCATGGTCTCGGCCGTGCAAAGACGCGCATCTGAGACCAGTTAACGGTGTGTGAGGCCGAGACGTTCGAGGCGCCTACGGTAGGATCGCGTGCTCATTCCGAACGTTTTCGCCATTCTGGATGACAAGCTCTCTTGGTCGGTTTCACTCAGGAAACCCTCGAGGCAAGCTCGCAACAGGTGAACCTCCTGGATTTGTGGATGCACTGTTTCCCGCGATGACCAGCCTCCGACGAGCGCGCTGTCTGACGTGGAATTAAGATCTGCGATGTCGAACGCCATACCCATCTTTCGCTTGCTGAGCACGACGGGCAGATCGCGCCACGGTTCGGGCAGAGCTGCTTTGGGTACGACGGACGACAGGCGCAAGGCACGTGGTGCTACAGGTCGACCAATGACGTTTTGAACCGCCTGCCATCCAACCTGGAGATTGTATTGCTGCACGGGCCAGCGATCTGTCCAGTCCGTGGTGCCTGCGGTCCGCAACAGCCAAATCCGATTGCCATCGGTTTGCGTTAAGAAGTCGGCACCATAGATAAAGGAGGAGATCGTTTCAGCGATCCTTTCTATCGCCTCAACACCGGTCAGCGCGCGCGGCATCGCGATGTTGGCCACCGATGTATCGTGAGGAGAAGAAGGCGAACAGACGGTTTCCACGAAATAAGTCGGGTGCTTTATCCGCCGTTCAAGCCGCACCATGCATCGCTCTGCTGCATGGAGAGAGACGATACCGGTGGGCTGCGTCACGATCGATCCGGGCAGCCCTGCGTCCTGTGCCATACGTTCAAGTTTAGTCAGCGGAAGAGGCGCGGCATCAAAAAATGGTTGCGCAACCGAAGCCTGCACCAATGAAAATTGTGTCATAGCAGGCCTTTGTCTGTCCACTTATGGCGTTTATCCGCCACTCAAAACGCAAGGCTGGCCTAAAATGGTAATCGGCTTGGCGGCGTATTGGATAGCATCCTACCGCAGATTGATTTTTTAGGGAGTGGAAAATGATTCTAGCCGGGAAAACGAAATTACTCTGGATGGCCGCCGTTTCGGGGGTTGCACTGGCGGCCGCAACGCTCGCGGCTGATGCCCAGGAGCAGCCCAATATCCTGATCATCTGGGGCGATGACATCGGGCAGTTCAACATCTCGGCCTATAACAATGGCATGATGGGCTACCGCACTCCCAATATTGATCGCATTGCAGACGAAGGCACCATGTTCACGGATTGGTACGGTGAACAAAGTTGTACGGCGGGACGCGCAGCGTTCATAACAGGGCAGTCGCCAATACGCTCCGGTCTGACCAAGGTCGGCCTGCCTGGGGCACCAGAGGGTATGGACGAACGCGAGCCTACGATTGCCACGGTTTTGAGCGCGCAAGGCTATGCGACCGGTCAGTTTGGCAAGAACCATTTGGGAGATCGAGACGAGCATTTGCCCACCAATCACGGCTTCGATGTCTTTTTTGGCAACCTCTATCACCTGAACGCGGAAGAAGAGCCTGAGAACGTGGATTACCCCCGTGATCTGGTCTTGGCCGACGGACAGAAGTTCACGGATGCCTTTGGCCCAAGAGGCGTGATCAAGTCCTCCGCAGATGGTCAGATCGAGGACACTGGGCCTCTGACACGCAAGCGTATGGAAACCGTGGATGAAGAGACGCTCGTTGCGGCGCTTGATTTCATGGACTCCGCTGCAGAACAGGAAAAACCCTTCTTCGTCTGGTGGAACTCGACCCGCATGCACGTGTTCACGCATCTCAAGGAAGAAAGCGACGGCGCGACGGGCTACGGCATCTATGCCGATGGCATGGTCGAGCATGACGGCCATGTGGGTCAGTTGCCTGCCAAGCTCGACGAGCTTGGCATCGCGGACAACACCATCGTGATGTATTCCACCGACAACGGGGCGGAGACCTTCACCTGGCCAGATGGCGGCACCACGATGTTCCGCGGTGAGAAGAATACCCAGTGGGAGGGCGGCTTCCGCGTCCCGACGATGATCCGCTGGCCGGGCGTGACAGAACCCGGCACCGTGATCAATGAGATCGGCGCGCATAACGATATGTTCACGACCATTGCCGGTGCCGTTGGGGAGACAGAAATTAAGGAGCAATTGCTCGAGGGTCACGCCATTGGCGACAAGGAGTACAAGGTGCATCTCGACGGCTATGACCTTGGGCCTGCGCTGCGTGGTGAGTCCGAGTGGCCCCGCAAGAAGTTTATCTATTGGACGGATGACGGATCTGTCGCGGCACTGCGCCGGGGCGACTGGAAGATCAACTTCCTAATTCAAGAGGCCCACGGCTTTGATGTGTGGTCCGAACAGTTTAAGGTTCTGCGGTTTCCAGAGCTCACAAACCTGCGGATGGACCCGTTTGAACGGGCCAAGCATGAGAACGCCATGGGCTACGTTCGCTGGGCAGCGGAGCGCATGTACGTGATCGCCCCGGCATCAGCCTATGTTGCGCAATGGTTGCAGAGCTTCGAGGAGTATCCACCGAGGCAGAAGCCAGGCAGCTTCAATTTGGATAATGTCATGGAAATGGTCATGTCGGGCTCCAATCAGTAGCGCGAATTCTCATCCATAATTTCGAAAAAGGCGGCCATGGACTGAGCCGCCTTCTTTAGCGTTCGTTCAGCCATTGAGGCCGGACCATGTTTGTTTCGTGAGTACATTGATCTTAGGCTTTGTCCCGCAGAGTAGAGACTTAGAAGGCCTTTGCCCAAGGAGAGACCTATGAACACGCCGTGGGGACAGTTTTTACCAAAGTGGTTTTGGATCATCATTGGTCTGCAGGTTGTCATCGTATCATTTTTCGCAGTGTCTACGCTGTTCAATCCACCACCAGATTTCAACTACACGACAATGGCTTACGTTACGCGCAACCTCACCGCGGTGTTAGCCGTTATCCTGGCTGTTTGGTTGCGCAGCCACGCAGCGTTGTTTGTGGCTTTAGCAGCACGGCTTGTCACAGATATTGTTGATGCAACGACGGTGTTCACAATGATTGCAACCTTCCTGACATCTGCGGTGCCATTTGTCGTCGCTCTGCTGATCATCCCGGCCGTAGTTGGCATGGTCTATTTGTGGCGGCGGATGCAAAAAGAGAAACACGCATCATGACGTCCCAAAGACGGCTCCTGATGAAGTTCCTTAAGGGGATCGAAACGGGCGATCCAGAGGCGGCGACAGTCGTTAATGAAAGCGAGTACATTCAGCATAATCCGCGGACTGGCGAGGGTAGCCCGGGGCTCGCAGACCTCTTTGCGCGCTTGGCCAGGACAAACCCGCGCGTCACCTTTTTCCGGGTTTTCGAGGATTGCGACTTCGCTTTTGCCCACAATGAATATGACTTCAACGGTGTCGAAGTGGCCTTTGAAGTGTTTCGTTTTCAAGACGGACAAGCGGTAGAGCATTGGGACAATATTCAACTTGCCCAACCACCCAATCCATCAGGTCGGAGCATGCTGGACGGGGAAACCAAAATCACTGACCTAGACAAGACAGAAGACAACCGCGAATTGGCCCGCGAATTTGTCGAATGCGTCCTGATCGGAAGAAACTTTGATTTGATGGCGCGTTATCTCGCACCTGATTTAATCCAGCATGATCCAAAGATTGGTGATGGCATGGCAACCTTGCGGAACTCGCTTGAGGAAAGGCAACATGGCGCCCCAAGTTCAACCACCAGAAGCTTCACCGCGTTCTCGCCGAACGGAATTTCGCGCTTTGCATGATAGAGGGCCATCGCGATGGACAACACGCGGGGCTATACAGTCTGTTTCGCATCGCGAACCATCAGATCGTGGAACACTGGACCACATGCACTCTCATTCCACCGCGCGATGAATGGAAGAATGATAACGGCAAATTCTGACCGCTGCTGCGAATACCGCCACAATTCAGTTACAAGCTCAAATGCCCTTCGCGGCAAACCGGCCCGTTAGCGGACTATGAGGAAATCCGACCGAAGCGGCGCTTTGTTGGCGTCTTAATCATTACCCGACTCATCTTCGCTGCATCGTGCACCAAGGGCTGGTTTTCTTGCCGCTGAGCGGCGACTAGTTTTTCGCTCCTAAAGCAATTTTCGTACTGCGTGCGCAGTATGAAATCGCGATGGCTAAGTTAGGCTCAGAACGGTCATTCGTTACACCTAGAATACTCAGCCCCAGCCCCACCTCACTCGCAGCCAACGGCCGCTAAGCATGATCCAAGGCAGATGGTGCAAGCCGTGTCGGCGTTTAGGGGTGTTTTGAGCGGATCACTCTGCATGCGATGGAATAACCGGTGAACCGCTGTCCAAAGGTGGCCTTAGGGGTCGGCAGGGAAAAATAAATACTGATAACTAATTGTTATAACAAACTTTAGTTTGCTAAGATGGTGCGGCTGGAGGGACTTGAACCCCCACGCCAAAGGCACTTGAACCTAAATCAAGCGTGTCTACCAATTTCACCACAGCCGCACTGCGGTTGGTGTAGGGGCGTCCGAAAAGTCGGTCAAGGCCCGTTGGGTTCATTCCAGCGCGAGCCAGGTGCATATCATCCGCAGTCCGAAAGGTAGCATATCACATCATACCCTCGAAAATGCTTGGCCGCCACCAGCCTATCACTTTGCAAACCATCGAAGGGACAACACGCAGAGGTTCTTAAATTTAGCGACATTAGGCACTTATTGAACTATTGTGATGTAAACAGACGGGCAAAGATGAGCAGGCCCATGACAGTACATCCAAGGACCCATCGCGCCAGACGGGCGTTTTATTCTGACCTGACGGTGCAGCCCGGTTTACCGGGAAAAACCCGTATCTTGACAATGTCGGGCGCGATACCGATCCATAGTTTACAAGCAGGTGAGCGGATCATCACACGCGAAACCGGCGCAACCAAGCTACTTGGCATGGAAAGCCTCACACGTCTGACGGACCTTGTCGCCTTTCACAGGCTCGCCGTGGAAGGTGCGGGCGGTCTTGTGACAACCATCCTGCCCGCAGAGCAGCCAGTTTTTTTGCGCGACTGGCGCGCACAAGCACTCTTTGGAGCCGAGCAAGCACTGGTTGCCGCCCATAGACTAGTCGATGAGGAATTCGTGACCCGCCGCGTCCCACAGAATATGGATCTCTTCCATCTTTACTTCGACACACCTCAGATCGTGTATGTGGAAGGGATGGAGTTGGGTGCTGGCAGCCCCGCGCAACCCTCGACGAAAGCCCGCGCCTGACGCCTTGGCACCGAAGGCCAAGCGTTCGGGACGCAATCACCTTCATAGGCCGAGTTCTCTAAAAACCTGCGGCAGCATATCCGGCAAATCCTCGGCAATCAGACCGGGTCCAAAGGCACGAGCGCATTCCACATGAAGCCAGGCCGCGCTTTCGGCCGCTTGCATGGGCGCAAACCCGCGTGCCAGCAGCCCCGTGATGAACCCGGCCAACACATCCCCAGAACCGGCCGTGGCGAGCCAGGGCGCCGCGCGCTCATATTGCGCAGAGTTAATGGAGCAGCGCCCGTCGGGTGCGGCAATAACGGTATCGGGTCCTTTAAAGAGCACGGTGCACCCGGCCCGCGCGGCGGCCTCTCGCGTAGCATCGACCTTGGAATAGGCCGGGCCTTTGATGGGTATGGCGTTCAGCTTTTCCGCGATATCGGGAAACATGCGGGCGAACTCGCCGCCATGGGGGGTGAGGACGCATTGGTCATGCAACTTGCCAAACACCGCGTCGGCTTCATCGAAGAAGAGATTGGAGAGCGCGTCGGCATCGAGGAGAGTTGGTCGCTTGGCCTCAAGCGCGGCAAGGATCAGGGCGCGTTCCCGCTCACCGGTCCCAAACCCAGGCCCAAGACATAGCGCGTTGAGGCGCTCGTCTTTCAGTGTGTCCGTGAGCCAGGCCCCGTCTTCCACGCGGGTCAGCATGATCGAGGTGATCTGGCAGGCCACTTCCTGTTGCGCCGCAGGTGGCACGCCCAGCGTCACGAGCCCTGCCCCGATCCGAAGCGCCCCACGCGCCGCCAGCCGCGCCGCCCCCGTCCGCCCCGGTCCGCCGGAGAGGATAAGCGCATGGCCGTGATCGTATTTGTGACGGCCGAGACCCGTCGCCTTGTCGAGATCCATCCCCGGCCAAATACGACGCGACCGACCCTTTGGCACTTCGAAATCAAGCGTAACGACGCGGTCTCTCGGTCTGGGCTTTTTCAGGTGGGCGGGATGTAAATCCTCCGCGCCCAATCCAATGTCGACAACGCGGACCGTGCCGCAGATCTGTGTCAGGACGTGACCGATTTTCTTTCTGTGAAACGACACGGTGAGGTCCGTTCTCAGCAAACGTTTCGAGGCATCGTTCTGCCACCATTCCCAGCCTGCTTCGCAATCCGTCTCCAGGTCCTCGTCGACGATGGGCCGTTCGGGCAGAAGAAATCGACCGCTGTCACAATCAAAACCGGAAGGACAATCCACCGCAACACGGTGATACGGCACGAGCCATGGATGTCGGTCGCCGACGTCACGCGCCTCGACACTGTGATGGGCCAGAGCAAGATCCAGCGGTATCGCGCGACTGAGACCTGTACCAAACATGGCGTCGACCAACAGCGCAGGGCGCGCGCCCTGCCCCACCGCCTCTGATGTTAGGGATTGTATTTCGCCCATGGAAAGCCACACATCGTGGTTTCTCCGGGCATCCGGCGACAGGCGCTCAGCATCGCCCGCGAAAAAAACTTCCACCTCCCAGCCCTTGTCCCGAAGACGCCGCGCGACGACGAAGCCGTCGCCGCCATTGTTTCCCGGCCCGCAGAGCACCACGGCTTTGTGCGAGGTTTTCGCAAGTTCGGGCCATTCTTCAAAGATGGCCTCCACCACACCCCGGCCCGCCCGTTCCATGAGCTCCAGCCCGGTCACTTGGCCCGACTCAATGGCGGCTTGTTCAATGGCGCGCATCTGCGCTGCGGTTAACACTTCAGTCATTTTTGGCCCAATTGATTCAAAATTGCTCAATTAATATGCAACACGATCGCTGATTAAGCAGGTATTTCGGGGTTTTTGCTCACTCCGGCTTTCCGCGCCAGTACGCATTGTACGCCCCAAATAGAAGTGATCTGCAACCGTCGACAGAATTGCGGAGGATCCAACCCATGAAAAAAATCGAGGCGATTATCAAGCCTTTCAAGCTTGATGAGGTCAAGGAGGCGCTTCAGGAAGTGGGTGTTCAAGGGTTATCGGTCATCGAGGTCAAGGGATTTGGCCGTCAAAAGGGTCATACGGAACTCTATCGCGGTGCCGAGTATGTGGTGGATTTTTTACCCAAAGTGAAAATTGACGTCGTTCTAGACGACGATCAGGTCGACGCAGCGATCGAGGCGATTGTCGGAGCGGCGAAAACCGACAAGATCGGAGACGGCAAGATCTTTGTCAGCTCCGTGGAACAGGCCATTCGTATCCGCACGGGAGAGGCCGGTGCGGACGCTCTTTAAATCCAGCAAAACGACAAGGGGGTCGAAAGAATGAGCGCAAAAGACATGCTCAAAATGATCAAGGACGAAGAGGTGGAATATGTCGATATCCGCTTCACAGATCCGCGCGGCAAATTACAGCACGTGACAGTGATGTCCGATCAGGTGGATGAGGATTTCCTCGAAGAAGGTTTCATGTTCGACGGCTCGTCGATCGCAGGATGGAAGTCGATCGAAGCCTCGGACATGAAGCTGATGCCGGACACCGAAAGCGTCTATATCGACCCGTTCTACGCCGAGAAAACAGCCTGCGTTCATTGCTCGATTGTCGAACCGGACACGGGCGAGCCTTACGAGCGCGACCCGCGCGGCACAGCCGAGAAAGCCGAGGCCTATCTGAAATCCTCAGGAATCGGCGACACGTCCTTTTTCGGACCAGAGGCGGAGTTTTTCCTGTTTGATGACGTGCGATTCTCCACCTCGATCAACAAGGTGTCCTACGAGGTCGACGCGCTGGACGCGTCCTGGAACACCGACAGCGAATATGAGATGGGCAATATGGGCCACCGTCCGGGCGTGAAGGGCGGCTATTTCCCCGTCAACCCGACCGACGATGCGCAGGACATCCGCTCCGAGATGCTCTCGACGATGAAGCGGATCGGCATGAAGGTCGACAAGCACCACCACGAGGTGGCGAGCTGTCAGCACGAGCTGGGTCTAATCTTTGGCAGCCTGACGAAACAGGGCGACGAGCTGCAAAAATACAAATATGTGATCCACAACGTGGCGCAAGCCTATGGCAAAACGGCAACTTTCATGCCCAAGCCGATAGCGGGTGACAATGGAACGGGCATGCATGTGAACATGTCGATCTGGAAGGACGGCAAGCCACTTTTTGCCGGCGACCAATATGCCGATCTGAGCCAGGAAGCGCTCTATTACATCGGTGGTATTCTGAAACATGCCAAGGCGCTCAACGCGTTCACAAACCCGTCGACCAACAGCTACAAGCGTCTGATCCCGGGCTTTGAGGCGCCGGTTCTGCGTGCCTATTCGGCGCGCAACCGTTCCGGCTGTGTGCGCATTCCATGGACGGAAAGCCCCAAGGCCAAGCGTGTTGAGGCGCGCTTCCCCGATCCCGCGTCAAACCCCTATCTTTGCTTCTCAGCCTTGCTGATGGCGGGTCTCGACGGGATCACAAACAAGATCGATCCGGGCGAGGCGATGGACAAAAACCTCTATGATCTGCCCGCCGAAGAGCTTGAAGGCATCCCAACCGTTTGCGGCAGCTTGCGCGAAGCGGTCACGGAACTTCAGGCTGATCATGAGTTCCTTCTGGCTGGAGACGTCTTCACCAAAGATCAGATAGATGGCTATATCGAGCTGAAAATGGAAGAAATCGAAGCGTATGAACACACGCCGCACCCGATGGAATTCCAGCTCTATTACAGCTGCTAAAAGTGTCGCGGCGGATCTTCACGGTCCGCCGCATCTAACAACGCCTTTTCAAGTGTAAGGTGCCGTTGAGCACCTTTTTTGTTTAAGGTATCTGTTTATCCTAAGGCAATGTGGGTGCCAGCATGTACATCGCACGCAACCCAACGCCGGGATTGGCCCCGGGCAAGGCCCGTTTAAAGGCCTCTTGCATGCGCCCAGCCGCATAAAGACGCGACAGACCTGTATCGACAAGCAGACGGAAATCGCTATCGCCACGACGGAGCGCCAGGCCATGTTTTTCCACAGTGAGAACATCGTCCAACATCACAAACCGATCCGCCATCCGGTCCCGAACGAAGAAAGACAAGAGGATCGACTGATCGGCGAAGTAGGCGTCGATCTCGCCTGCCGCGAGGGCGTCTATTCCCGCGCGATGATCGCTGAACCGAGACGCAACAATTTCCAAGCCATCATTTTCAAAACTGTTCAGGACGGCCTGCTCCGTGGTTGTCCCACTCCGAAAGCCCACTTTACGACCGCCGAGTTCGGATAGTTTTGTCACCTCGCCGCGCGGCAGCATAACCGAAGCCCCATCGACATAGGTCGGGATCGAAAAGTCTACGATCTCCCGGCGCGAGAGCGTGATCGTTGCCGCACCGCATAGCAGGTCTATCTCGCCGCTAGCAACCTTCTCGAAACGATCGGACGTGTCGACGGGAACGAATTCGACTGTCAGATCCTCAATTTCAAGATCCGCTGCGATTTCGCGCGCCAGTTCAGAGCATACGAGAGGCGAATAGCCCGCTAGCTTGCCGTCAGCACCAGTGGCGAAAGAGAGTGGCGCGGCATCGGTGCGAAAGCCAAACGTGATGGTTCCAGTGTCTTTTATCTTCTCGAGTGTCTGCGCCGTCACGAATCCGGAAGGCGCAAGAGTCAAAATCAGCAAAATCGCGAAAAGGCGCATGTCTGTTTTCCTTCGATGGTCCCTGAGGCGAGCCTACACGGACAAGCCACGCCAGCAAGCCTTCTCTCGTTTCATCTCCTGAGCAACACTTGACAAATCAATCCGGATGGCACCGCAATTTTTTCATTGTTCAGACATAGACTTGCGATAACGTCCTTAGGCTTTTGTTTCTTGTTATGGAGCTTTGCATGAGGGCCTTTGTGAAATCCGCTGCGGCAGCAGCTGCATTTCTGGTGACAGTGCAGGCCAGTTTTGCCTCCTGCGGCAATACCGGTTCTGGGTTCGAAACCTGGAAATCCCAGTTTGCGCAAGAGGCTCGGGCGGCCGGTGTCGGACAGCGGGGCCTTCAGGCGTTGGCCGGCGCGCAATATGCCACGCGCACGATTGCCGCCGACCGCAATCAGAAGAGCTTTCGCTTTAGCCTGGAGAGGTTCATGGAGGTGCGCGGCTCGGCCACGATTGTCGCCCAAGGTCGCAAGCGGAAGGCGCGGAATGCGGAATTCTACGACTGGATCGAGCGTAGCTACGGCGTGCCAGCGGGTGTGCTAATTGCAATCCATGGGATGGAGACGGCCTTTGGCGGTTTCATGGGCGACAGTTCTGTCGTGTCGGCCATCGTGACACTGACCTACGATTGCCGTCGGTCAGACTTTTTCAAGCCGCATGCCATCGGCGCGTTGAAGCTGGTCGATAACGGATCGATCACATTAGGCACCAAAGGGGCCAAACATGGCGAGCTGGGCCACACCCAGTTTTTGCCCGGCAACGCACTGAAATACGGGGTCGACGGCAACCGCGATGGCGAGGTTGATTTCTACAATCTGAGCGACGCGTTGGTTTCGACCGCGAATTTCCTGCGCGAGAAAGGCTGGCAACCCGGCAAAGGATACCAGGAAGGGCAGCCGAATTTTAAGGTCATCCAGGCCTGGAACGCGGCAGGCGTCTATCAGAAGGCAATCGCAATTATGGCCGCTCAGATTGACAGTTGATTGCCGCGCATCGCTCAAAATTCGTGATAGCCTCAGCACCGCTCATGGCGAAGACCTAGGCATCGAGCTCTCTTTTCTAAAGTAAATCTCATACCATAATTTCGAAATGCCCGTCCGGAAATACTGCAACGGCGCGATCGACCGA
>JBCCNY010000008.1:0-21756 GCA_039025595.1 Pseudomonadota bacterium
CATGAGGCGATTGGGATTTCTAACACAAAGGTTGCGCCCGACCCGGAACTCGGGTCCAGCCAGATTGTGCCGTTATGCCCCGCCATAATCCGGTGACAATAGGCGAGCCCGACGCCGGTACCCTTCCCGCCCTTTTTGGTCGTGAAAAGCGGGTCAAATATCCGAGACTTGATATCTTCCGGCACGCCCGGCCCATCGTCGGAGACAGACAAGCGAAGTACTTCGTCCGCGACACGAGTGGAGATGGTTATGTTCCCGCCGATCCCAGATTCGCTTATGGCGTAGGCTGCATTGGTCAAGAGGTTGATCAAAATCTGCGTGAGCTGAACCTCATCTGCCAGGATCAGAGGGCAATTCTCTTCCTCAATTTGCACAAGCTCAATGCCTGACTTTTCCAGATCGGCACTGATTGCATCTTTCGCATTAGAAACGATTTGTGTCGGATGGAGTGCCTTAAGATCAAGCGGCTCTTGCCGCGCCAGCGCCAAAAACGATTTCACGATCCGAACGCAACGTTGCGCCGCATTGGACAGTTTCGCGACGCGGTTTGAGAGCGGGAGACCTTCCAACTCTTCCTCAAGAATGTCGGCATTGCCCACGATAATGGACAGGGGATTATTCAACTCATGGGCAACACCCGCCAGCAGCTCGCCAAGAGAAGACAGTTTTTCAGACTGGAAGAGTTGTTCTTTTTGACGATCGAGTTCTGCCTTGACCTGCAACTCCCGGCTGATGTCTTCGATATTAGTCACAATGACATCCTCGCCCCGATAATCAATCAGGCGTGCAGAAAGCTCGGCCGGAAAGTGCTCGCCATCGGCATTTAAGGCGGTGACGCGCATGTCATCGATCGCGGCACCGCTTAACAGCGCGGTGACAAAATCGGCTCTATCCTCACGACGCGAAAAATGCCCAAAACTGCTTTTTGTTGTTCCCAGTAGGGCCGTGGCTGCTGGCGATCTGTAGATCACTTGACCATCTGCGATCCGTGACATCGTCAGACTTACCGGACAAGCCTCCAGCACCTTTCGCAAAATGCCTTCGGCTTCGCGCAGGGCATTGTCCGTCGTTTCGGCATTAACGGTTTCTGATTGGGTCAGCGCAAACCCGTTGTCTCTGGTCGGCGACAATTTCACGCGAAAGGTCTTTTCTCCCGCCGCGGGCATCAAAACATGATCGTCTGTCTGCCCGTATAGATCAAGTCGTGCCTCCATCGCGTCAAGCGCCTGGCTCGTCGGTCGCGGCATGCCACCGCGATGGGTCGCCTCATTCAGAAAGATGTTCCACCGAAGCCCGGGGACAAGAATATCGCTCAACGCTGGATACATCCGACGAAGGCTCGCATTGGCGTGGATCAGCTTTGCGTCTTCATCAAAAAGCGCGACACCTTGATCCAAGGCGTCAAACACATCCAGAAAGGCCGAGATTACATCAGCTTGACGTGGACTATCTGACTTGGAGCTCATTTTGCTAGCCAAGGTTCGCGGATTGCGTCTGCTCAGTCAGAAAAACGTGTCCACTCTGTGCTGAAGGCTGGGTTGTAAAATCGCTGCCAGCTCGTGTTGCGAAAACTTGATCAGTGGCTACGGTCATCGGCTCCGCTGCAGATCGATGTCTGATCGCGTCGCTGACTGTCGGGCCAAATACGTCATAGATATAGTTCTGCGTGCCAACCACCGATCCGATCACCGATCCAGTCGCAACGCCGATCCGAGCGATCCATTGAATATTATGTGTTTCATTTCGACGCGTCAGATACCGCAGAAAGCGAATACCGGATTTCGCTAAAGCTTCCGCGTGGTCCGTATAGGGATCCGGCACGCCCGACACCGCGATGTAGCTGTCGCCATTTGTCCTAATGCGCTGGCATGAAAACTGTGCACCGATGCGATCGAACGCGCTATAGATATCATTTAACTCACTGACAATGACATCAGGATCTTCCGATCTAAGCAAGTCATCGAATCCGATGAAATCCAGCGCAAGGACCGAAACAGGATCAAAGAGTTTGGGCGATACAACACCGAACGTCTTGTACTCCTCGTATGCGGCTCTCGGCATCATGTTGAGCAGCAGCCGCTCGACGCGCTCTTTCTCTCGTTTGATCTCATGGGTGTTGCGTTCCACCATCATGGAGTAGCTATCAATCATGGATTCGAGCTCTTTGATGCGCGTAATGTTCTGACACACCAGAACCGCGATACTATCGCCAGCCCCGCGAGCGCGGTTAAACTCCATAGCGACAGTCATGGTGCGTCGCCGAACTTTGAAAGAAACCTCTTCATTGACAGTCGCGCCTTCGTCTAGCAACGCCACCAGATCATCAAACTCCAGATCTGGAAACAGCGTGTCGAGCTTCGCCGATACTTCCGAGCTGCCAAACCATTCGTCGAATGTATCATTTCGAAATTGGACAGTCAGATTTCTCAGGTCGACCAGTGCAACGCCAACCCCGATTGCCCGTAACAGCTGTTCATTTATGGCTTCAATCGACATGCGCTTACTCTACTAGAAGGCCGCGGCGCGCTTCAAACGCGCCGACAATCGCATCGATGTCTTCAGACGCCACATCAAACTCGGTCATAACTTCCATGATGAGCATTTGGAGCCGGTCAAAATGATGCGGGCAGATGGTTAGGTGCTGATGAGCCTTCTGGATATGCTCATCGGTGAATGACGCCGGTCCTCCCATCAAAGAAGACACAAACTTTGTCTGATGATCTATAATCGACGGCAGATCCACATCATCAAAGAAGGGACCCACATCGTCATCATCCAGCAACCTGTCATAGAGTGTGAGAACAATTTTGCTGACGGTTGAGAAACCACCGTATTTATCGAACAGTGACTTAGACATAGTTACTCCCATCGGAAAGCGAACAGTGCCGGGTCTAGGTTTGTGTCGCATCCGACTGTCGAGATTAACGCTTCAAATCAGGCTTTGGTCAACACGACATGTTGGTTTGAGCCATCTTGTTCGGTGCAGACGAGGTCGCTTGAGGTGCGGGTGAAGTTCCCGCGCCTGACAGCGTCAGAGCATCGCGACATCGTAGCCAATAAGACTAAAGTACCCTCGATCCTGCGCCTCTGACCTCACTGCCCCGGGCTTGCCCGACACACGCGGCTCTTCTTTCGACCTTGGTTTTGCAATCCTGTCCATGCTGTTTTCCCTTTCCCTGCCTTAAGCGATCCAGCCATCGCCACGTTTCGGTTGCACGGTCGGCAAACGCATCTTTAACGAGACCAGACTGCCCACGTGTCGATACGTCCGCGCTGTTCTTTTGTGTTTACGATTTGACATTGTTTTCCCTTTATCCGTGTTCAGGCCCGCGATTGATCAGCCAAAAGATCTTGCCAGACGGTTTGGATCTTCACGGCAAGCGATTGCATGTCGTAAGGACCGGTTTGCTCACCGATGATCGAGACGCGCATGACGACGTTGTCTCGCCAAATCGCGGTTCGGAAAAAATGCGTACCATCCGCATTCAAAGCCTGAACCAATGCCTCCGTGGTGGCATCCGTTTCGACACTGTCGCCGCCACGGTCAAAGCGCAGAACAACTTGGTTGAGAACCACATCATTCATCACCTCGATCCCATCCACCTGCCCCAGCTTGTAGGCAAGCAAGCTGGCGCAATCGCAGTGGTTGCAGACCATGTCCTCGATACCGCTCCGACCTAGTGCTTTCAAAACGGACCAGACCGCAAAGCCACGCGCGCGGCGCGACAGCTCCGGATTGTAGTGCGTTGCAGTTCGTCCGTCGTTGGGGGATTCCGACAAATAGCTCGCCGAAATGTCCATGGCGCGACGATGTGCGTCGCGGTCCTTGACGATGGCGAAGCCTGCATCGAAGGGAATTTGGAGCCACTTGTGGCCATCGGTGGACCAACTGTCGGCTCTGTCGATGCCGAGAGTGAGTGACCGGTACTTGACGCTGGTGCGGGCCCACAGACCAAAGGCGGCATCGACATGTAGCCAAGCGCCGTGTTCCGCCGCGAGATCGGCCAAAGCGTCGAAATCGTCAAAGGCTCCTGAATTGATATGCCCGGCAGTGGCGATCATGATCATGGGGCCTTGGCGGCTGGCCAGCTTCGTGGCCATATCCTCCATATCAAGGCGACCTTGGGCATCGCTCCGGATCTCGACAATATTGTTTGTGCCAAATCCCAGAAAACGCAAAGCTGCCCGATTCGAGACATGGGTATCCTCAGACAAATAAACGGTGACCGGAGGCGCGAATTGCAGACCAGTTTCACCCAGATCGTAACCCGCGCGTCGCAACACCTCGTCCCGGGCTGCCGCCAATCCGATAAAGCCGGCCATTGTGGCACCGGTTGTCACGCCAACAGAGGCGTCGCGCGGTAAGTCCAGGATATCGAGTATCCAACCGCAGGCGACCTCTTCCGCGATCGCCGCCGCGGGTGAGCACTGATAGATCCCTGCGTTTTGCCCCCAAACCGAGGTCAACCAATCAGCCGCGACACCTGTGATGTTGGAGCTGCCCATGACCCAGGCGTGAAAGCCCGGCTGGGTGTTGCCAACGAGACCGGGCTCTGCGGCATTGATAAGTTCGGCGACGACCGCATCACCCGCCATTCCTTTTTCCGGTGTCGGCCCGCCAAATGACGCGCGCAGCTCTTCGGCACTCGCTTTGGCATGAAGGTTGGTTTTGGCCGACCGGTAGCCCATCGCATAGCTGGAGGCGGCGGCCATCGCGCCATCAAATTTCGGAAATGCGTGAAGTTGTTTCATGGGTCTGACCTTTAGTTTGCTGGGTGTCGAATACGGTTCAGCGAGGTCGCTGAACCGCAGTTATGTCAGGCTGCCACAGCGGCTTGGCCGGCGCGTGCGTACGGGGTGGAGTTGGACAGCGCCTGCTCCTCTTCCGTCATCTCGGTGCTAATGCCGTCAAAGAGCGGCGTGGAAAGATACCGCTCGCCCGTATCCGGAAGCATAGCCAGTATTTTGGAACCCGCCGGCACGTGGTCCGCGATGGCAAGTGCAGCCGCGACAGTTGCCCCGCCGCTGATGCCGCAGAAGATGCCTTCTTTACAGGCCAAGGTGCGGGCAATCGCGATGGCACTGGGGGCCGTCACCGGTTGCAGATGATCAATGTATCCCTGTTTGACGGATTGATGCACGATGTCTGAGACGAAGTCAGGCGACCAACCCTGTATCGGGTGCGGATTGAAGGCGGGATGTGAACCCGCAGGACTTTTGTCCTCTGCAAAGGGTTGCACATGGCCGCTTCCAAGCAGCTGCGCGCTCTCTGGCTCGGCAACAACGATACGTGTAGTTGGGCTGTGCTTGCGTAAGACACGTGCGACGCCGGTCAGCGTCCCGCCGGTTCCAAAGCCGGTAACCCAGTAATCGAGAACGTCCGACCCGAAGTCACGCAAGATCTCGCGCGCCGTTGTCTGACTGTGCACCTCGATATTCGCGGGGTTTTCGAACTGGCGAGACATGAACCAGCCGTGCCGCTCGGCCAGCTCGCGCGCCTTTTGAACCATGCCACTGCCCTTCAGCGGGGCTGGGGTCAGCACCACCTTGGCCCCCAGAAAACGCATCAGTTTCCGTCGCTCAACGCTAAAACTCTCCGCCATTGTGACAACCAGAGGGTATCCTTTCTGGGCGCAGACCATGGCGAGACCAATCCCAGTATTTCCGCTAGTCGCCTCGACAATTGTTTGCCCTGGCTTGAGCGAACCGTCGCGTTCGGCGGCTTCGATCACGCCAAGAGCGAGCCGGTCTTTGACCGAACCCATGGGATTAAACGCTTCGAGCTTCACGAAAAGCTCAATGTGATCCGGAGCCATGTTGTTGAGTTTGACCACGGGCGTGTTGCCGATGGTGTCGAGGATGGAATTGTGAACACTTGTCATTTTGCGTCCTTTCTGAGGGTCAAGAAGGTCATGAGAAATGGGGCACGAGACGATTTGTCTGGAATTTCGGCAGGCTGCGCCGGTTGCGTCTGTTTGCAGGCTGTATGCTATCTATCGACCGTCTCATCGCTAGCTCCTGGTGTCTTCTTTGGATCGGTTGTTCGATCCATTCGATGAAAGCTTTCTTGCGCTTGCATGTTGCAGTCAGATGTCACGCGAAGAGGTTTCGTGTTTCAGATACGAAACGGATCAGAGTGACACCTGGACGTACCGAAAAATACTAAATTTCAATATTTTAATTAGTCTCGAGAGCATTTGCCGCAATCGTGTCCTGTTACAATTGAAACAAAACTCGCCATTTCAGAAAAGCCGCTGAAACAAAGCAAGAATAGACATATGCTATGACAGACACTCACTCTGGAAGTCGCTCGGTCCAAGCATCGGAAAAGACGCAGGTCGCAGACTTGCTATGGGACGCGATTAATGCGTTGGCCGAAGGTATCGCGCTCTATGATGCAGATCATTGCCTGGTTGGATGCAATCCCCAGTATCGCGAGATGTTCCCCAAAATAGCGAATGATCTGGTGTCGGGCGCCAAATGGGAAGATCTGATGCGTCTGGGTGCAGTGCGCGGACAATTTCCCGAAGCCGTGGGTCAAGAAGAGGCTTGGATCGCCTCTCGATTGAAAAGTGGCGTCCCATTCGATCAGAAAATAACGGTTAATCTGGCGCAAGGTATCGTTTGTGATGTTCGATACTCCCGTACGTCACGAGGCGGGTTCGTGGTCGTCAACACGGATGTTACCGAGCGTCGGCAAGCCGAGACGGTGGCACGAGAGCAAGAAACAATCCTTCGCACGGTCCTCGATGCGAGTCCGGCTGCGGTCGTCATGGCGCGGATCTCGGATGGCGCGATCCTATATCGTTCGCCAGATGCTATTCAGTTTTTTGGAAACACCAAGACTGCACTGGATCACTATGTTCAACCGCGAGACCGAGAACGCTACATCCGTGAGCTCAAACAAAAAGGTCGCGTTGACGATTACCGCATCACCCTGATCAACGCAGACGGCAAACCCTGTGCGACCACGTCCTGGGGTCGCACGGTCGAGTATGAGGGTGACCTTTATGCTATAACCGCGATTATGGATCTCAGCCAGCAACAAGAACGCGAGGCGATGATCCGCGAAGTCGTCGAAGCGTGCCCTACGGCAATCCAAATGACACGAGCTGAAACAGGTGAGGTTTTGTTTTCAAGCCCGGAGACTTCTTCGCTCTTCGGGCGGGTCGAGAATGCAAACCTCTACTATTCAAATCCAGACACGCGCAAACGATACCTCGAAAAGCTCCGCGAAACTGGTTCAGTTTCCGAGTTTAAAGCCGAGTATGTGAATGCTAAGGGCGCAACGTTCTGGGGTTCAATCTCTGCTCGACTCATTCGATACAACGGCGAGGATGTCATCGTTTCGCATACAAGAGATCTGACGGATCAGATCAGGATTGAGAGCGAGCTTTCGAAACAACAAGACCGGTTATACCAGAACGAGAAGTTGTCCGCGATGGGCGAACTCTTGGCAGGCGTGGCGCACGAGTTGAATAACCCGCTTTCGGTTGTCGTCGGTCACTCTCTGATGTTGCGCGAAGACTGCAAGGACGCGGAAGTCCTGCGCCAAGTCGAAAAGATTAGCCAAGCCGCGGAGCGTTGTACCAGGATCGTTAAGACTTTTCTGACAATGGCGCGCCAACAGACCGCAAAACTACAGCCTGTTGATATCACTGAGATACTTCACACGGCGGTAGACGTCGCACACTTTGGAATCGGCGGTGAGGGTTTAACCATTAGGCTTGACGTTGCAGAAAAACTGCCTCTCGCGCATGCAGATCCCGATCAGATGACGCAGGTTTTTATAAACCTCATTCTGAACTCAGAGCACGCGATGCGCCAGGCCAGCCAGGGAACACAGATCACTTTGACAGCACGTATTTCGAGCGACAAAGACTCAATTACAGTTCGCGTTCAGGACGACGGTCCCGGTATTCAAAAAGAGTATCAGAATCGAATATTTGAGCCATTCTTTACGACAAAGGATACAGGCGACGGTACCGGGCTTGGCCTCGCACTGAGCCACCGCATTGTCCGATCACATCACGGCACCATCTCTTTGATCTCAGCAGGGAACACCGGAAGCGTTTTTGAGGTTTCCTTGCCAGTTGCACCTCAGATCACATCCAATCCAGACGAGGCCTATTCGAGCACGACAGACTTAGATCAAGTTCACATCTTAATCCTTGACGATGAAACGGATGTGGCTGAATTGAATGCAGAAATCCTGGAACGGGCGGGATACAATGTTCACGTGTTTGACGATGCCGCCGAAGCCCTGAAAAGCATGAAGACAACGGAATATGAAATGGTGATCAGCGATCTGAACATGCCGGGTATCGATGGGCGGGGCTTTTTTGACACGATTTGCCAGGACTTTCCTCATCTGGTGCCGCGCACCGTTTTTGTGACCGGCGATACAATGGGACGCGCGTCCCAGACCTTTCTCGGCGAGGCCAAGAGACCCTTTATTGAGAAACCAGTTTCGCCTAAGGAGTTACGCGCATTTGTGGCAAATGCTCTGGCGACCAAGCCGAAAGATGCCCAATGACAGCACTGGCCACAATATGCGTTTGCGACGATGAACCAGACGTCCGAGAAATGCTCGAAGAGTATTTGACCAAACGCGGATTTGATGTAGTGCCTGTCGCTCATAGTGACGGTCTGCGCGCGGCGATGGCGGATCAGAGCATTGACCTGATATTGTTGGACATCAATATGCCGGGCGAAGACGGTCTGACAACTCTGCGCACGCTGCGCTCCACAGATCGAGTTCCGGTCGTGATGCTAACCGCCGCCGGTGAGGTGATTGACAAAATAGTGGGCCTTGAAATGGGCGCAGACGATTACCTCAGCAAACCGGTTGACCTACGTGAGCTTGAAGCACGGATCAAGGCCGTTTTACGTCGCCAGACGCCAACGTCTTCGAACGCACCAGAAGCCACAAAGAACCCACAGACGGCTCCATTTGGAGACTTCACGCTAGATCTGTCCGCCGCTAAACTTCTGGATCGAGACGGCAATGAAGTGCCACTCACGGCTATGGAATTCAGTCTACTCAGCCTGTTCGCTCGCAACCGCGGACACGTTCTCAACCGTGACCAGATCCTTGAACAAGCGCATGACAGATCGTGGGATCCCTTTGATCGCAGCATTGACATCAGGATATCGCGCTTGCGACGCAAGATTGAGCCTAACGCGCAAAAACCCCAGATCATAAAAACCGTGCGCGGGATCGGCTATGTTTATGACCCGGGGTAAAGCCTGCAACTTCAGATCCTAACGCTTTGTCTGACACCCAGCTTAAACATGCCTTGTTGCAGTTTTCTGAGATCTAATGCGGCGCGTTCAATCAGCAATCCCACGATGTTCTTGTTACTTTGGGCGACATAAACCGCAACCAGGATCAAAGCCGCCCCAGGCAAAAGTCCTGGTCCTGGCGCTTCGCCCAGTATGAGCATGGCAAACAAAATGCTGACCAAAGGTGAGACAGATGTGGCCAGAGAAATATCCGTTGATCGGGCATATTTGAGCGCAAAGAACCAAACGAACTGTGCCGCTACAATAACAACCAAAGCGTAAAGCCATATCCAGCGGAACATAATTGGCGCCAGGATGTTCTGGAATTCCTGGGGGCCTTGCACCACCGAAACCATGACGAAGAACAATACGATTCCAACCGTTGAGCGATAGATTGAGAAGACCCCCATGGGAATACGTTGAAGTGACTTGCGTGCCACCAACGCTGACGCGACGTAGGACAGAGTACCAGCGACCGCCGCAAACTCACCTAAGTCAAACATGCAGTGTTCATCGCGCACTCGCATACTGATAATCAATGCAGCACCGGCGAATGCAATCAGACCCGCGACCAGGACTCTTAGATTGATGCGTTCCTTCATAATGGCCCATGCTGCGATCAAAAACAGGATAGGTTCGATCCTGCTGATCAGAACCACATTGGTAACACTTGAATGCTCGAGCGCAAAAAAGAACAACCCCGGCGTTAGTGCTGACGACAAAAAGGCCGCAAGCGTCAGCAGAGCGTAGTCGGCGAGATTTAAGGTGCGCAGATTGTCCCGGGTCAAGTCGCGCTGAAACAGAAACCACATTGGGATCAACGATATGAGAGAGCCCAACAAAAACAGGTTAGAAAACGTTATGGCGTTGCTGCCATCGGCGAGCGGATTTACGCTGCCAATGCGAACAAGTAAGGTCGCGATCGAGTTTGACGCCGCATAGATCGACATCCCAATCCAAGCGAAAACAACACCGCCCCTCGCTGGAGTGAACTCGAATTTATCGAGTTTTGTAAAACGACGCATCGCAACGCTCCTTTTGCCTTTCGAGGCTCGGAGCTACACGCGCAGAGTTTCCGTTAGATGTCCGGAGAAGCCAAAACGTATTTCATTTGTTTCTGAAGTGTTTCAGCGCAAACGGCAACCGATATGTGCCCGGGGTCGATCGGTCGTGATCCCAAACCAGCTATTTGGTTGGAAATTAGTAGGGTCTCTGTGATCCGGCAAGCGGTCTATCAAAATACTCTGCTTCGCGAACTTGCAAGAAATAGTCCTGTTGAAATCAGGGCGATCAGAAAATCTAAGCTGGAACGCGCGCATGGATTTCGATCGGAGCAATCAATCCGCTTTCGATATTCTGAACCATATGTTGGAACTTAGTGGCCGTTTCATCACCCATGATAAGATGCAGACCCAAAGGCGGAGGGCCATCCGCATGGCTTTGTGCAGTAGCCAGATCCGCAAAGAACTTTTTGGCAAATGCAGTACGATCGATCCGATTAGTCAATTCGAATCCAACCGAATTCAAAGCAGCTTCATATGTGTCAGGTGGTGCAAGTGCGCTTTCATTCGAGGAAGACGCCCAAGGTGTCGGGTAGTCCATTTGACCCTCTGCGACTTGCATCACATCATAAATTGCAAAGACGCCTCCCGGCTTGAGTATCCGTTTCGCCTCGCGCGCAATACCGACCTTGTCCGCGATATTCATACCGACATGGATCATGTAAGCGGCATCCATGGATCCGGCATCTATAGGCAAATCGAGCACGCTGCCTTCGAAAAGCTCAACACGATCAGACAAGCCCGTCCATTCTGTGAGCGTGCGCCCGGTTTTCACAAACTCTGATGTGAGATCGTATCCGGTCACATGGGCCCCGGTGGCGACCGCGACATAACGAGCCGGACCACCGAGACCGCAACCAAAATCGATCACCCTGCTTGCAGGCGAAAGGTCCAGCGCCTTGACAAAAAGTTCGGTTGCAGCGCGCCCACCAATGTGAAATTCGTCAACCGGAGCTAAGGCATCGTGAGAAATTGGTGGGCTTAAATCCAGTGCAGCACAACCGTCAGAAATCCGCTTAAGCAAGTGTCCAGAATGGTAATGCTGTGCAACCTCCTTGGGATCGATCATTCTGAAGCCTCGCTAAATCATACCGACACCTTACACGAACCAACCCGGATTGTCTGTTCCGTCAGCCAAGCAGTCACTGCCCGGGTTTTGAAGCGCCGACTAGACTTGCACGGCTGACTTGCCTTCAGAGCAGAAAGGTACGACTTTGCGTGTAACCCAGGAACGTTTCGAAAGGTCGAACCCGCTGTAGACTGTCTAGTGTTCCGAAAGCCTCAATCAGCGTCGCAAAAAGAAGTCTTTTAAAGCAAAACGGAAACCGCTTGCGAGCAAAAAGACATCTGAGAACGCGGATTGAGCGGTGTCTTGAAAGAAACACTTTCTGGAGTCGAGGTTTAAAGGCAAAAAGAGTGCATTTGCATTGCATGTCAAAAGCTTTTGATTGCCATTGCAACCCTTCGTAGATTGCCGGACAGAACCATCCTTCAAGTTCTCCGACAGTGAAACCCGAACTGAAAACCTATTCACGGTAGGTGACAGCCGCTGAAGCGATTTTAGTCTCCAACTAAGTTTAGGAGCAATAGAAAAAAAAGTATGCCGGTTGTTTTTGAAATGTCCTAGAAAAGTCCCGCGTTCTCAAAAAACTGTGATTTGTTCAAGCCAAGCTGTGGAAACACTCGTCGCGATCGCGTTGAGCAAATCAGCCCACCAACATAGTAAACGACAAGAGGGCATCGTTGATTTCAAGTCATGTATTTTAGAGCGTCAGAATGTTGCCTGCAGACCGAAACCAAACTCACGTGGCTCGGTTGTTACGCCCGCAATGCGTCCGCCGCTGTTGAACAGAAACAGGGGTGAAATCTCATCAAATACGTTATTGACGTAAAAATACACTTCGGCAGTGTCAGACACCTCGTAGCTTGCGCGCAGGTCAACCGTCGTGCGGTCCGACACCTTGAAGGCTTGGGTGTTGCTGATATCCGAAAAGTAACCGCCTGTGTAACGCACCTGCCCGCCAAAATCAAAACGGTCTGTCATGGCATAATTGAATCCCAGCGTCGCGTTTACCTCAGGAGCTCTGGGCAAAGCGTTACCGACCAAGTTCACCGCGGAACTGTCGAACGCCGTGACCTCAGTTTGCAAAAGCCCCAACGCCCCTGTCAACGTGAGCTGATCTGATGCCTGAAACTGTCCCTCAATTTCTAAGCCATAGGTTTCAACGCCCTCGGCGTTACTGATGATCGTATCGACAGTGTTGTCAGGCAAGACTGTCGGTTCGGCAAATTGGTATCCCTCAAAATCGCTGTAAAACAGGTTCGCAGCGATAAAGAGCCTCTGATCAAAAAAACGTCCTCGAACGGCAAATTCGTAGTTGGTGACCGTTTCTTCGTCGAATTCAAAGAATGGATCACCAAATGCAGGAAAGAAAACTACTCGGTTGAATGATCCGCCGATCCCGCCAGGATTGAAACCACGAGACACCTGAAACGAAAAACGCAGATCCTCATGCGGTTCATACCCGATGCCAAATCTGGGCAACCACTCGTCAAATGTTTCATCGTAATCGAGAACAACTGGCAGAAACGGCCCTCTGTCCAGACGCGCAAAACGGTTCTGTTTGTTCTGCTGGTACCGCAGACCAGCTGTAACATCAACACCGTTTCCGAAGAGATATGTCATCTCACCGAATACACCGCGTGACTCTTTGTCATCGTCAAAAAGTATGCCGGATGCAGGATCGGAATCGTCTTTTGTATCTTGGTAATAAAGGCCAAAGACACCTGAAAGCGCGCCACCATCGGGCGCATACTCCACGATGAACTCGTTTGTCAGGTTTTCTGAATCTAGCGGCAGTTCTAACGCTGCGGGGTTGCCAGTGACACGCGCGATTTCTGCCGTGCTGAACTGCAGCTGATTGCGCAACGTGACGCCATTGTCGAACGCGTATTCGATATCGTGCACGATCGTCCTGGTCTCGCCCGTAAACGCCCCCGGAAAGCCGTCGAGATTGTTAGAGTTTTGCGCTCGGAAGTCCGGTCCAACAACGATTTGCGTCTGTGGGCGACTGAAATCCGTATATGTGAAGGTCAGCTTGGTCTCTAGCTGTGGTATTTCGGTCGGCACCCAAAGCAGTTTGAGGCGCGCCGTTGTGAGTTCCGACGTCTCGACAGCAGAACCCGGCGGAATCGCAACTGGGAAATTAATATAGCCGTCTTCCTCTTGGCGCTCGAGCGTGAACCGCAACGCGACGCTATCTGACAAGGCGCGGTTCACCATCAAAGCACCTAAATGTCGCGCATCGCTGCCTACTTCAAGCCGGGCTGAACCCTCATTAGAGAATTCCGGATCGCGGGTGCGGATAGCAATCGCCCCGGCGATGCTATTGGCCCCAAAGCTTGTCGTTTGCGGGCCGCGAAACACCTCGATCGATTCCACGTCCCAGACCGATGTTATGCCATAACGAAACTCATCCGCAGTAATTGCCCGACCATCCACGGTCACCGTGGCGCGCGGCAGCTGCCCGGAGATAGCCCCCCCTACCCCGGCGCTATCCACACCCCTGATAACCGGTGTGTTGTTGCTGATGCCTTGCGCGTTTATGTTTGCAGCACCGTCGATGACCCGCTCGTATTCTGTATTTTGAACATCGTCTTCGATCTCATCGCCACTGAAAACCCGAACCGACGAGGCTGTCGAAAACACATCGCGCTCTCTGCGCTCGCCGCGCACGACCAGTGTTCCGAGATCGAATGGTTCTTCCGTCAGATCCTGGCTCACGATGTTTTGCGACACCACCGCGCCATCTTCTCCCACCGGGCGAACTGACAGACCCGTGCCTTTCAGCAATTGTTGCAACGCCGCCTTTGGGGTCATCGGGCCACTTACAGCTGCGCTTTGCTTGCCAGCGACCGCATTGGCGTCAGCGGCTATGCGCAGACCGGTTTCGGTTCCGAGCTCTGTGATGGCCTCCGCCAGGGGTTGGGCCGGTATGTCGATCGGCCGTGTTTGCTGAGCAAGAGCCGTGTTTGCCATCGACACCCCAACCCCAAACGCCACCGCTGCTGTCAGAAGCAAGTAAGATTTCTTCATATGTCCCCCGCGCAAAAAGCGCGCCCGTTTTGACCTTTTCACCAACACGACGAATGAGCGTGGAAAAACTTTAGAAAAAAATTGGGGAAAGGCCTCAGGGCCTGATCGTGGTCACGACAAAGGGAAGAGTTGTGATTTTAGCACCGGTCAGTTCAGCAAGCAGTTCCAGAGAGTTCGACGGGTCGGACAGGTCAAACGTGCCGACGACAGGCGTGCGGGCAAGGCGATTGCTGGTGATCAGGATACGACCGGGCATGCGGCGTTCCAAGAAATCCGCAATTTGACCGAAGGTTAACCCATCCGATGTGAGCAGATCATCACGCCAGCCCGCCGATCCGTTCGAGGAGATCTGTTGAAGGGATCCTGCCGTGCCTTCGGTGAGGTTTAGCGCCTCGCCTGCCTCCACGGTCCAGGATCGTTGGTTCTGACGGACACGCACAACGCCCTCCGATACACTGATCAGAGCCCCGTCATCCGACCTTGCAACTTCAAAAGACGTTCCCAGAACTTCAACCTCGACACTCCCGGCAGCCACGACAAAAGGGCGGCCGTCCGATATCACATCGAAAAAAGCAGCACCTTTTAGCAGGTCGACACGCCGGATGCGATCTGAGGTATTATCCGCAACCAGCGATCGCGCATCCAATGCAATTCCGTCGCCGGAGGCAAGCTCGGTTTCGACGGGCTCGAACCGGGTCGAGAAGTCAGATCGCAATTGGAGTGCAACGGGCTGATATGCAAAGAGACCCACGAACAAAAGCCCAACGGCTGCAGTTGTCGCTATGGGTGGCGAGCGCTTAGGTGGACTGGTATCTGTCGCCTGCCAGACTTCCAGCACCTTGGCATATGCGTCTCTTTCCGCTTGACCACGCCGCACAAAAGTATCCCGTTTTTCCTGAAAATCTGGATCGTCGGGGTCGTCCCGCAAACGCAGGAAGATAGAGGTTGCTTCGCGGAGCAGGTCTTCGCGGTTGGGGTCCGGCATGTCACGTTTGGCTCACTGCACTGATTTGTTGTAACAACGATCCACACCGCGGAGTCTTTAGTCTTTTTTCGCATCCAACGCCAAGGCGATATGTACAACCGCGTCACTCACCATTTGACTCACGCGCGATTCTGACACACCGAGACGCGTTCCGGTTTCTTTCATCGTCAGGCAGTCTACACGACAATACCGAAACGCCAGAAGTGTTCTGGGCGGCAGGGTTTCCAGCGCTTTGATAACACGATGCAGGCGGTCGCGCGCTATGATGATCCTTTCGCTGTCTGGCTGTAGCTCCTGAAGCAGTCTTTGTTCTTCCAGAGCTGCAAACTCAACCCGTCTTCGTCGATGCCAATCGATCGCCAGGTTCTTGACGATACGCATTAGGACGGGGCGCGCGTCGACAGCAGGATAGGATCGGCGAGTCCATCGGATCCAGCAATCCTGCACAAGTTCTTCCGCAACATGGACATTGCCGACAGCGGCACGCGCCACTGCGAGCAAGTCTTCTCTTTCGCGCAGGTACGAGGCGAGAGAGGGGTCGCACGTCTCTTTGTCCAAGTGAAGATCACCAAGCTTGCGTTTACAGGAATTTGGCTAAGCGTCGACGCTACTTGCTAAGTTCAACGTCACTTAGCTGAATTCGCCAAGTCTTCCAATAATTCGCCAGGGCACCGTCTCGGAATTTGCAATCCCGCAACGCATCGGCCTGTGGTTTTTCGATAACAAAATGGACGGCCGCCACCGAACAACCGCATAATCCAAACCTCTGAACCCGGCGCGTTGCCACACGTTTTTTCAGAAGGTGAGCCGCATAGCCACGATGAAGCGAACTCTGGAATGCCAGACGACTTGACCACTCAGATACGTTGCGAGAGTATCTGCTTTCAACCCAAGATGACCTGTCGCGACTTACCAATATCTAGCCCGGCTTCTTTCAATGCCTGCTGATCAGAGCCTGCTGATATGCCGCAGCGGGAATAGTCCAACCCGTTCGTCAGACGCCAGAAGCTTCGCATAATTAGCCCGGCAAACATGGTCAATAAGGGGAGAAATGCGCAGAAGACGGCAAAATGATCCCCGACGATCGATCCGACATATTGTTGCACTGCGACACCACACAACCACTCCTGCGTATGCTGCTTGTTCAGGCAGCGCTCGTGTAAGAAAAACAAGATATGTTAGCGCTTTGAGTGGTGGCCGTTTTTGACTACGTTATGCTCAAGGCAATCCCATTGGATTAGGAAAGCGATGAAGGCAAACGCGCTGTTGATTTCGGCCCTTTTGGTCAGCAGTGGTATTGCCATTTGGGGCCTGGTTGACCCGCAGGGCTTGGGTTCTGTCTCCTCGACAATCGTTTCGATCCAATTCGAAAGCCGAGGCTGGTTCATTATGCTTGAAGCCAGTGCCCTTCTGGTGTTGGCTATCTATCTTGCGTTCTCGAAGTACGGCTCGATCAGGATTGGTCCTGAAGGATCAGAGCCAGAGTTTTCCACTGCAACCTGGATCGCGATGCTCTTCGCAGCGGGTATGGGCGTGGGATTGCTGTTTTTTGGCGCCTCCGAGCCGCTCACTCACTTCTCGGTCATTCGTGAGTTTACCCCGGATCCCGAGGCAGCAAGTCGCGCTATTTTCGTGACGTATCTGAATTGGGGATTCCACGCTTGGGCCATATACGGCGTCGTCGGGCTCATCATTGCGTATTTCGCGTTTCGCAGGGAACGCTCTTTGCTTTTAAGCGCGCCGCTGCTCGATGTTTATGGAGAAAAGCCATGGACCCGCGCCTTGGCGTGGTTGTTCGATTTCTTGTCCGTTGTTGCCATCGCTGTTGGATTGGCAGGGTCGCTGGCGATGGGCGTGTTTCAAATCCAAACAGGGCTGGCAGGCGTTCTTGGGATACCAAATTCGTTTTTCTTGACAGTGATTATTTTTATAGCTATGTGCGTTGCCTTTCTCATTCCTCTACGACGCGACCTAGGCGAGGGCATGTCCAAGCTTTCCAATCTAGCGATGGGTATTGCGATTTGTCTGCTGGTCTTTTTGCTGCTTGTCGGACCAACCTCCTATGCCATGAACTCCATCGTTTCGGGGTTCGGCCGCTACGTATTCAATGTCCTACCTGCTGGTTTTTCGACCAGTGAGTTTTTTGACCAGACAATTTCAACCTGGTTTCAGGACTGGACACTCAATTACATGATCTGGTGGCTCGCATGGTCCCCCTTTGTCGGGATCTTCATCGCAAGAATATCGCGGGGTCGCACGATACGGGAGTTTTTGATCGGCGTGATTATTGCACCGACGCTTTTCTCGGTCTTTTGGTTCGGTGTTTTCGGCAGCATCGGCATGATCGACAGTTTGGAAGGGAATGGAGAGCTTCTCGAGGTGAACAGCAAGAGCCTCGATGCAACGACATTTGCGCTCTTGCAGCAGTTTCCGCTCCAGTACGTCACGCAAATAGCCACAATTGCGGCAGCATTTTTGTTTGTTGTTACAAGTGTTGTAAGCGCGGGCTTCACCCTTGCGATGATCGGAACGGGCGGCGATGAAAATCCCTCACCGGGCATTCGTACCATCTGGGGGGCTGTGCTTGGCGCTCTGGGTTTGGCGATGATCTTTGTCAACGACGTGTCGCTTGTACGCTCGATCATAGCGCTTTCAGCGATCGCGTTCGTCTTCATTGTTCCAATTCTCGTTGTCTGTCTTCTCAAATCTCTAGCGAAAGAGGTCCCCGAATGAACGGATCGATCGTTGATACTGTGCTGAATGTCACTGTTTTCGCCTATATCGGGTTTTTGATTTGGCTCATGCTTTACCGCGCCTAGGCAAGTGGGATTGAAAGGTACACATGCGGGCACTCGCTTTTTGGAACCCTGCGTTGTTGGTTCATGCCTTACACTTCAAAGGGATCTGAGGTTTTGGGCCAGTATCGGTGATCGCGTTTCGAGAAAGGGATAGACGTGAAATCGGGCGTTGTACCGCCCGGCGTTGCCACCTGAATGACCCTTGTGGCGAGCTTTTCAAAAGGACCATAGAAGTGAAACAACGACTTAACAGTGACGATTTTCTTATGTCGTAGGTCGATGCCGACCTGCTCAAACGCCTCAGGGTGATAGACTTGAGTTCGCAGGTTATTCACAAGAATATCAACATCGTTTGCCGCTTTGAGCCAGACCAGCGTTCCCAACGGCTCCAAACCCGCGCCCAGATGCTGACCTAATCCCGACCGGATGCGCATCACCGTCGCCTCCACGTCCACGGGCGTTCCGGAACGGGCTTCCGTCTTGCCCCCAATCCTCAAGCAGAGTGTCGCCCCCTCACCCGCATCCTCACAAAAGCTTACAACCATGGGGTCCCAGTAGATCCCGGTGGCGACATGGCACAGTTTTCGCTCAAGAACGGCGTGCAGCATGTAGGTCGAATCACCCGGTGCGCCGCCGCCTGAGTTATCCCCCATATCTGCGAGAACAACAGGGCCTTTTGCCGTCGATGTGGCTTCATCCAACGCCGTATCCAAACCTACCGGGCTACAGGTGACCTGATCGCGCAATCTGTAAAACTCCCGGCCGAGCTCTTTTGCGGTTCGCGTTGCTAGCGTGGGCGCGTCATCGGCTATAACCAGCACCCGCGCACCGACATCCGCCACGTCCCCCCAAGGAAATCCATGCGCCAAAGACACCGATAGCAGGCCTGGCTCTTGCTCCACTTTGGTCATATAATCAACAAACCCGCGCATTGCGCCGAACTTGGTGAGATAGAGGTTGATCATGCGGCAATCGAACATCGCCATGACCGGCTTGATCTGCCCCAAGGCTGTCCGATGCGCGAGGTCGAAAAGCTCTTCTGCGCGGGGCGTCGCATCGTCGTGCGGGTATTCCTTAAAACAGACAATGAGATCGCACATATCCAGCATTTGACCTGTGAGGTGGCAGTGCTGGTCGAGTGACACGCCGATCACGGCGTTTGGGAGAACGGATCTTATCCTCTCCGTTATGTCTCCCTCACAATCATCAACGCCGTCGGCGACCATCGCGCCGTGCAATTGCAAAAGCACAATATCAACTTCTCCTGCCTCACCGAGGTCAGAAAGCAGCCTGTCCAAGAGCACCTCATAACAAGCTGTCGTTGTGCGCCCGGCAGGCTCCGCGATGGCGGCGATGCTTTCGACCACCTCCCATCCGAGAGCTTCTGCCCGGCAGCGCCAGACATGCAACGCTTCTGTCATGAGATTGGGAGGAAGCGATGTCGCGTCGCCATATCGCAGGAAATAGGCCTCAAACGCCGACATTGCCGTTGGCATGGACGAAAACGTGTTTGTCTCCGTGGACAATGTCGCCATGAACAGTCGCATGATCGGGTCGTTCCGTTTGCCTTCCTTTGGAAAGCCCTTACTAACCCAGCCATTCAGGCTGCGCCGGTTTTTTTCCCAACACAGCCAAGGATCTGAGTGATCAGCTTGTTTTCCACCAGCGCTGCATGAAGCTGGAGCCGTCGAGATCAAGGTTTGAACCCATCACCTCGGGCGTGCCCACGGAAGGTCTTGTCGCGAAGACATAGGAGGCGAACATCGGGATGGCGACGCCGCCCTGATTGGCGACAATGTCCTGCATTTCCCAATACATGTCGCGTCTCTTGGCTTCATCGAGCTCAGCACGCGCTTCGAGAAGCAGCGCGTCAAACTTTTCGTTGGACCAGAACGATTCATTCCATGACACACCTGATTTGAAGGCCAAAGAGAACATCAAATCCTCAACGGGACGACCCGCCCAGTAACTCGCGCTCCACCCCTTCTTCATCCAGACATCGGACCAGTATCCGTCATTTGGCTCTCTGTTGACGGTCACGTTAATGCCCGCCTCCGTCGCCGAATTCTGGATCAGCAAAGCGGCGTCTACAGCGCCCGAGAAGGCCGCATCTGAGGCCGACAATTGGACATCGATAGACGTCAGACCCGCTTCTTTCAGGAAGAACTTCGCTTTGTCCGGATCAAAGCTTTTCTGTTCCATCTCATTGTTGAAGAACTTTTGCCCCGCGCCAATCGGGTGATCGTTACCCACCGATCCATAGCCAAAAAGGATCTTCTCAACGAGTTCTTCGCGATTGAACCCCCATTTGATAGCCTGCCGGATATTGTTGTCGTCAAAAGGCGCCTGATTGGTCAGCATCGGGAAGCTGTAGTGCTGGGTTCCGGCGACGGAGTGAACGGTGAGCTCTGGATGACCTGCGAGCCGACCTGCTGTCTTCACATCCACCTTGTCGATCACATCTGCATCGCCCGTAAGGGCGGCAGAGGTGCGCGCATTAGTATCGATGAGGGAAATCAGCCGCCATTCATCTACGTGACCGACCTCGTCGGTCCAGTGATTGGCATGACGGGTCATCTTTGCCGACACGCCGGGTTCAAATTCGTCCAGCGTGTAGGCCCCGCAACCAATGCCGGACTGCCAATCCATCTTGTCACCCTCGGCGGGCTGAATGGCGATGTGGTAGTCACTCAAAGCGGCGGGAAAATCGGCGTTGCCGGACTCTAGCTCAAACACGACGACATTCGGTCCATCGGCGCGGGTCTCCGTCACTACCGCCACGAGCGGCGCTGCGGCGGATGCGTTGTCTTCGCCGCGATGGTGATTGATGGACACGATCACATCTTCGGCGGTCACGGAACGGCCGTTATGGAACTCAACCCCGTCTCGTAGCTTAAAGGTCCAGGTTTTTGCATCTGCCGACGCCTCCCAGGATTCTGCGAGGGATGGGACGATGTTGCTCGCGGCATCGATCTCGGTCAGGTAGCCGTTCATCGCCAATCCCATGGGAATCAGAAAACCAGCGGCATAAAGTCCGGGATCGAGCGTGTCGGTTGTCGCGCCATGCCCGAGCCCCGCTGTCAAGGATCCACCCTTTTGCGGCGTCGCGGCCTCGGCGCGATCGGCCAGCGCACTCGCTGTCGCCATCGCGAGGCCGGTTGCCAGAACACGCTGCATGAATTGACGGCGATCAATCTGGCGCGCCATTAACTTTAACTCTGTTTGCGCGATGTAGTCGTGTTTGGACATTGCCATGTTTCATTCTCCCGCCGGACTGAAGGTTCACTTGGACTCAGCATGGCAAAAATGGATGCTCAAACAATTGAGTGACTTTATGCTATTTTATGCGAGTATAAGATACTACCGACCGAAGCATTTTGAGCCATCGCTGTGCAAAAGACCAAACCGAGCGACCTGAGCCAAAACCTGAGATTCCTATGTGCGGGCCAAGCCTCCGTGGCGCTCGTGTGTCGTGAGATTGGGATCAATCAACAGCAGTTCAGCAAATATCTGACTGGCCGCGCGCGCCCG
>JBCCNY010000009.1:0-21374 GCA_039025595.1 Pseudomonadota bacterium
CTTGTGCAACCTGCTTTACGCTCCGCGCGGATCCGAGTCACACTGGTATCGCTTTGACAAACAGATGGGAGACGCGCCCATGCGAGCGATCAGCAAGACGCTAGCCACAGCATTGGCCATATCGACCTGCTACCCGCTTGCGGCGACGGCGCAAGACGACGGTTGGGACTTCTTCGGCAGCCTGTACACGTGGGTTGCGGAAACCAATATCGAGGCTCGGACTCCTTCTGGCTCAGTCAGTGGTACGTTGAGCTTTTCCGATGTTCTGGAAAATCTTGAAATGGTGTTCATGGGCTCGTTCGAGGCACGCAAGGCGCGTTGGTCGCTGCTGGCCGATCTCTTTTACATCGACCTCGCTTTCCGGGATTCCGTTGATCCGACCTCCGGATTTACAAATGCCCGGTTTTCCAATGAAATTGTAATACTGAGCGGTCTTGCAGCCTATCAGGTTTACGATAATCAGAATGTGTCTGTCGATCTGGGCGCCGGCCTTCGCTACATCCACCTTGACAGCGACCTGACGCTTCGAGGGACTGGTCCGTCTGTGACATTCGGCAGCAGCGATGGCGCAACCGACATCGTTATCGCAACGCGCGCGAACCTGCCACTTTCCAATCGGACCAGCGCAACGTTCTACCTCGATTATGGCTTTGGCAGTGGGGACGAATATTCTTGGCAAGCGCTCGCCACGCTGGATTACGCCCTCACCGAACGTTGGACGTTGCGAGGCGGATACCGCTATTTGGAGTTCGAACGCGATGTCGGAACGGTCACCTACGATTTTGACCTATCCGGCCTTATTCTCGGCGCCACCTATCAATTTTAGCCTGATGCCTAAGGGCCAAGATCTTGCGCGCGACTGACAAACCGAGCTCTCGCCCCAGAGAAAGACGGCTGCGTTCTTTGCACCTGCTCAGTAAAGCCATCGCAACAAGAACAAGGTAATCCCCGGAAAAGCCAGCAGGAGCGCGACCCGGATGATGTCCGAGGTGACAAAATACATAACCGCGCGGTAGGTGGCGGTGATGCGTGTCCCGGGGTCCATCGCATTGATCACAAAGAGGTTCATGCCGACAGGCGGTGTGATCAACCCGACCTCGACCACGATCAACACAAGGATTCCAAACCAGATCGCCACCTCCTCGGGCGTCATCCCGAAATCCAGCGCAGTGATGATTGGAAAGAAGATCGGAACGGTGAGTAAGATCATCGACAAGCTATCCATAAGGCAGCCGAAAATCAGGTAAAGCACCAGGATTGCGATCAGGATCTCGTAGGGACCCAATCCCAATCCAAGCACCCACGACGAGAGCGCTTGCGGCGCCTGACTGAGCGCAAGAAACCCGTTATAGAACTGCGCGCCCAGAATGATGAAAAAGATCATGGCTGTGTTCCGCGCCGTGGCAAAAAAGCTCTCGTTTAGCGCCGACCAGGTCAGACCCCCGTTGATCCAGGCAACAAGTCCTGTCCCGGCCGCACCGACAGCGGCGCCTTCAGTTGGTGTGAACCACCCCGCATAAATCCCGCCAACCACGAGGCCAAAGATCAATAGCACCGGCCAGACATCAACAAGCGCCCTTAGTTTTTCAGAGCGTGGCTCTTCCGGTTTCGATCCGGCATCTTCCGGATGACGCCGCGCATAGACCGAAATCGTGAGCATATACCCCAACGCCGCGAGAAGCCCCGGCACAAATGCGCAAAGAAAGAGCTTCGCGATGTTCTGCTCTGTGAGGATGGCATAAATCACGAGGATCACCGAGGGCGGGATCAGAATGCCAAGTGTGCCGCCTGCGGCGAGGGTAGCGGTCGAAAACCCGCCGGAATACCCATAGCGGCGCAGCTCTGGCAGAGCCACCTGGCTCATCGTGGCCGCTGTCGCAAGAGATGATCCACAAATCGCCCCAAAGCCCGCGCACGCCCCAACCGATGCCATCGCAACACCGCCCTTTCGATGCCCCAACATGGCCTCAGCGGCGCGAAAGAGCGCCCGGCTTATCCCGCCCAACGTCGCAAAATATCCCATCAGCAGAAACATCGGGATGATCGACAGCGAATAGCTCGAAAACGTCGAAAAGCTCTCATGTTTGAGCCGGGACAGCGCGACGTTCATACCGTCCGTCAGGAGGTAAAGCCCGCCAATTGCCACGAGAAGCATTGCCAATCCAATCGGAACGCGCAGGAAGATCAGCGTCATCAGGACAGGAAAGGACGCGATACCGATCTCAAGAGGGCTCAACCGACCGGCCCTTGATCGGTTACAAGACGATCCTTCCCGGTCACCGCTTCTGCAATCCGTACGGTCGCGATGTAAAGGCCCGCAATAACCGCCGTGATCGCCGCGACAAGACTGGCCGCGTAGGCCCACCAGATCGGAAATTGCAGCATGAAGCTGGTTTCGGAAAACTCTCTTTTTTCGACAAGACCCTCTGACAACCGCCACGCGATGAGGATGAGTGTGGCGGCAAAAATCGTGTCGATTCCGGCGATCAGCCAGCGGCGGACCGGGCAAGACAAGCGGTCTGTGACGAGGCTGACCTTTGCGTGAACCCCGCTCAACTGGCAAAGCGGCAGGAAGGCAAAAATCGCAAAGGCCACGCCAGCCTCAACAATTTCGACATGCCCCAGGATCGGCCCGACGCCAAATGCCAGCGCCCAATCCGAAAACCGAGGCGCCACCGTTTGCAGAAAATCACCATTCAACAGACCATTGAGCATCCGCCCGAGGATCGAGACGCAGGTCAAAAGAACGAGTGCAAGCAGGACAAAGCCTCCGAAAACGGCCATTATCCGCGCCATCGTCCAGACGATCCGATGCATGCCTGCCTCCGCTCACAGGTCTGTCAAGCCATAGGCGTTTAACCTACGGTCCTGCCGCCGAGATCAAGGATCGCGCCTGATCAACAAGGGATTGCCCATCGAACCCCTTTTCGTTCATCTCAGTGATCCAGTTCGCCTCTACCACGCTCGCGGCCTCTTTCCACTCCGCAACCTGCTCGGGCGTTAGGTCGATAATGGTGTTGCCGCGCGCTTCGGCCAGTTCGCGCGCCGGAGCGTCGTTATCTTGCATGATCTTCCCAGCCATCGCAGAGAAATCTACGCCGGATTGAGCATCGATCACCGCTTTTAAGTCATCGGGAAGCGCTTCGTATTTCTCCTTGTTCATCGCGAAGATGAAGGCAGCCGTGTAAAGAGCTTCGTCACCAAATGTTGTGTGGTTGCTCACCAGTTCCGGCACCTTGAGTGCGGTTGTGACTTCCCAAGGGATGACGCCCGCATCGATCACTCCCTTCGACAGAGCCTCCGGCATCGCTGGCACCGGCATGCCCACCGGCGTCGCACCCAATTCGTCGAGCATCGATGTGATGATCCGTGTGGGACCACGTACTTTCAAGCCGTTGAGATCGGACAAGTCCTCAACCGGACGCGATGAGTGGATTACACCGGGCCCATGGACCCAAAGCCCCAGGATTTTCAAGTCTTTGAAATCAGCATCCATCATGTTAGCATCGGCAAACTGCCAAAACGCACGGCTTGTGGCCTCTGCGTCGCTCATCATGAAGGGCAATTCGAACACTTCGAGCTGCGGAAAGCGGCCCGGCGTATATCCCGCGACAACCCAGATGATGTCGGCCACACCATCCTGGACCTGACTTACCAGTTGCGGCGGCGTGCCGCCCAGTTGCATGGCCGGAAAATGGTCGATCCGGATACGGCCCTCTGAGGCTGCCATGACCCTTTCCGCCCATGGCACCAATATCAGGTTGGGCACATTGGCCTGGGGCGGCAGAAACTGGTGCATTTTCAGAACCACGTCCTGAGCAACGGTAGGGGCCGCGCAACAGGTCAGGGCGGCTACCGTCACAAGACGGCGAAGGTGAGATGTAAAGCTCATCGGTGGGTCATCCTCCCTTAGGGCGAAACGGCACATGTACGCTGCGCTCGGCACCCTATTGATAAGAGGCCAGTCAAGGCGCGAGTTGCAACCCCAAAACAAGCGCCGCCGCTGCGATCAATCGCCTCGAAACGTTACACTAACGGGCGCAAGCCCATCGATCCGGCCATAAAGACGGCTTCCCTTGGTCACAGGTCCAACACCCGAAGGCGTCCCAGTCATGATCAGATCACCGGGTCGCAAATGATAGAGGCTCGAGAGATGTGCAAGGATCTCATCAACCTTCCAGACCATATCATCAAGTGAGCCCTGCTGAGCCCGCGTGCCATTATGATCGAGCCAGATCGCCTGTTCGCCAATTGGGCCAAACGCACGCGCCTGCGTTAACGGTCCGACAATTGCGGCCTTGTCAAAATCCTTGCCGGTATCCCACGGTCGGCGGGCCGCCTTGGCCTGGGCCTGCAAATCCCGGCGCGTCAGGTCAATGCCAGACGCATACCCATAAACAAGATCCATGGCGTCCTCGCGGGCGACATCCCGACCCTGTTGACCCAATGCGACAACAAACTCGATCTCGTAGTGACAGTCTTCTGTACCGGGCGGGATCGCGATACTGGCGCCAGACGGACAGAGCGCATACGAGGACTTGGTGAAGTACCAGGGCGCTTCGCGATCCACCTCGGCACCCATTTCGGCCGCATGGGCCGCGTAGTTTCGTCCAACACAGAAAATACGCCGGACGGGATACAATCCACCACTCACAACCGCCAAAGCCGGCATAGGCGGCGGGTCAAAGACATATGCCACGGCCCCTCCTCCTCTTCATCTTGCCCAAAATACTCAAGCTGCAGGCGCTATTACAGGTGCTCGGCCGACGGGGTCTTATGCAACCCGACGACCTCGTGACCACGCCGCATGCATCGCAGGCGCGCCGCCCCGAAGTGCAAACTGAACCAGATCCGCGCGCTTGCCAACCGTGATTTCACCCCGATCCGTTAGCCCGACCGCACGTGCCGGATTGCGGGTGACCGTGGCCATCCCTGCGGCCATATTGCCCCAATCCTGCCCCAGTTTGACCGCGCCCAGCATCAACGAGGAGGGCACGTAATCCGAGGACAGAATATCAAGCGTGCCCGTCTCCGCCAGATCGGACGCCGCGACATTACCCGAATGCGAGCCCCCGCGCACCAAGTTGGGCGCGCCCATGATCACCGCAATGCCCTGCGCGTGGCTGGCTTCTGCCGCCTCCTGCGTTGTGGGGAACTCCGCCATGGCCACACCATGTCCGACTGAGATTTCGACCTGTTCGACCGTGGTATCATCATGGCTCGCCAGCACGGCTCCGTATCTTTGGGCCTCGGCCACCGCCAACGCCTCATGTTTAGCGCCATTTTCTTGGCTCAACTGACGCAGATGCGCGACATGCGCAGCAAAGCCCGCATCACTCATGCCGTATTTGCCTTTGTAATAATCCTCCAGTTTGCTGATATCGCGAAACTGACGCTGACCAGGCGTATGGTCCATCAAACTGACGATGCCGACACGATCCTCACGGTCGAACTCCGCCATCTCGTCCGCCAAGGTTTCTGAACAGATCTCTGCGCGCAGATGAAGAAAATGCGAGATCTTCAACGCATCGCTCTCGCGTAGCTCCAAGAGCTCGCGCGATAAACCGCGCGCATATCTGACATACCGTCCCGTCGGAATGGACCCGACACGCATTGCATCAAATACAGTGGTGATCCCTACACTGGCTAATTCGGCGTCATGCGCGAGGATCGCCGCATTGTGAGGCCAATCAACCTTGGGTCGCGGTTGAATATGCCGCTCCAGATTATCGGTATGCAATTCCACCAGACCTGGCGCCACGAAATCGCCGGCGCAATCAACAGCGCCAGCAGGGACTCTATCACCCTCTTCCACACCCACGATCATGCCACCTTCGACTTCAACCCGGCCGGAGACCGTGCAGTCAGCGAGAACTAGCGTGGCATTGGCGAGCATAAAGTTTTGTGTCATGGCAAATCCGAACGGCAGGGTGAACAGCGCGGCTGGTCAGGGGACACGAAGTGGAATTCAGGCGATACGGTATTTACTACACGCCACAGGACGGAGCCTTTGCCGAGGCGGGTGCGCGTTGGCTCGGCTGGAATTCCGCGACTGGAAAAAGCGCCGCGCCGCCACCTCTGCGGGACCTGCCTTTTCCGTTGGATGACATCACCGCGACACCACGAAAATACGGGTTTCATGCCACATTCAAACCGCCCTTTCGCCTCGCGCCTGACTGTGATGCTAAAGCACTGACCCAGGCCTTCGATGAGCATTGCCAAAGCCTCGGGCCTGTAGCTCTTGACGGTTTGAAGCTCGCAGCTTTGGGACGGTTTATGGCGCTCGTCCCGGAAGGCGACATCGCGGATCTTGCGGCGCTCGCGGCCTCGTGTGTTCGTGACCTTGACCGGTTCCGCGCCCCCGCAACGGCGCAGGAACTGGCCAAGCGGCGCGCCACTGGCCTCACTTCCCGACAAGACGCTCTCTTGGAAAAATGGGGGTATCCTTACGTTTTGGATGAATTTCGCTTTCATATGACGCTGACGGGCAAACTGCCGAAAGACGCGCTGGCCGAAGTGGCTTCCGCGCTCGCGGCGCATGTTCTTCCGCATGTACCAAGGCCTGTACCTATAGAGGCGCTCAGCCTGATGGGCGAGGATGGGACGGGTCGGTTTCATCTCATTCATCGTAGGGCGCTTTCGGGTTGAAGAAGATCGAGGATCGTCTGCACGGTGTTGCTCAGCGCCCCGGCATTCGACACTTCCCACACGTGCTGTAACCCGTCGGGCAAGGCCCGCTCGGCGCGGGCCAGACGTTTCTCTATCGCCGCCGCGTTTTCTCGGCCGCGCTGGACCAAACGTTCCGCCAAAACGCCGGAAGGCGCAGTGAGTTTGATCACGGTCAGATGCGCCACGCGGGCCTGAGCCTCCAACAACACCGACCGAGACAGGTTGACCAGAAGCGTCTGACCTGCCTGTAGTTCATGGCGAGCCTGGATCGGAATGCCGTAGCGCAGGCCATGTGCCTCCCAATGCAACAAAAAACGCCCTTCGTTGGCCATGGTTTCAAACGTTGCGCCATCCACCGATATGGACTCTTCTCCGATTTCACCTGAACCGCGCGTAATCACCCGGCGCACAATGCCAATTTCCGGCTTCACGGTGACCAGAGCCGCCATGACACTGTCCTTTCCCACACCGGACGGACCAACTACAGCCAGAAACCGACCGCTGCCGGTAGTGCTCATGCCGACACCGAGGCGAAAGCCGTGACATCGACCTCGCGATCGCAGATCCGGGCTCGGGCAGCTTCGTCATGGAAGATCCCGACAATCGCACATCCCCGGGCTTTGGCTTCTTCGATCAACGTGAGAACTGTCTCTCGATTGGTCGCATCGAGACTTGCTGTCGGCTCGTCGAGCAAAAGGGCAGGATAGGCGTAGATAAATCCACGCGCGATATTGACCCGCTGCTGCTCTCCGCCAGAAAACGTTGTCGGGCTCAAATCCCACAAAGCGCGCGGCACATTGAGCCGCGCCAAAAGCGCCTCGGCTTGTGCAAAGGCCTCGTCGCGGGCCACGCCGACGGCGCGCAAGGGTTCTGCCACTACGTCGCGTGTCGGCACGCGGGGGACAACCCGCAGGAATTGACTGACATAGCCCAAAACACCACGTCGCACCGCTAGGATCTCTTTGGGCGCTGCCTCAGCGACATTGATGTCTCCCACCATGATCCGCCCACTTTGGGTCAGGTAATTTCCATATATCATTCGCATCAGCGTGGATTTTCCCGCCCCCGATGCGCCAGTCAATGCAACGCATTCGCCGGCCCCAACACTAAGCGAAGCGTCATGCATAACAGGAATAACCGCCCCACCCTGATTGTAGAGCGTGAAGCTTTTTGCCGCTGCGTCCACCTCGATCATGATCCCCCCCTTCTTCTTGCCCAAAATATCCAAGTTGCGCATGTTCAAACCTGCAAGACGCTGGAAACCAAGAGCTGGCTATAGGCGTGCTGCGGGTCGTCGAGCACCTGATCGGTGAGGCCGCTTTCAACCACATAGCCGTCCTTCATGACCATCAGCCTGTCCGCCAAAAGCCGGACGACCGCCAGATCGTGAGTGACAATAATCGCGCTCAACCCCATTTCGCGCACAAGCCCGCGCACGAGATCCAATAGCCGCGCCTGCACGCTGACATCGAGCCCTCCGGTCGGCTCATCCATGAAGACAAGCCTCGGGCCGGTCACCAGATTGCGCGCAATCTGCAACCGTTGCTGCATGCCACCCGAGAACGCGGTCGGGCGATCGTTGATCCGGTCTTCGGCGATTTCCACCCGTCCCAGCCAGTCCACCGCAGCGGCGCGGATATCGCCGTAATGCCGCGCGCCGACCGCCATCAGCCGTTCGCCGACATTGCCGCCCGCGCTGACGCCCATGCGTAGCCCGTCCCGCGCATGCTGATGCACAAAGGCCCAATCGGTACGTGACAGCATGCGCCGCTCTGGCTCGCTCATCTGCAACGTATCCCGGATACCCGCCTCTCGTGTATCAAAACATACCTCGCCCCTGTCGGGAGGGAGATGTCCCGCCATACAGTTCAGCAGCGTGGATTTTCCCGAACCGCTTTCTCCGACAATGCCCATCACTTCACCGGGATAGAGGTCAAACGACACCTCGGCGCACCCGATCCTCGCGCCATAGTATTTGGTGAGATCACGAACCGATAAAAGCGGTGTCATACTGGTTTGCGTCACGGCAAGGCCTCCAGAAAACGATCGATTTCGGCGTGCATGGCCGGCGCATCATCAAAGGGGATATGATGGCCGGTCTCCAGGACAACGATGTCGGCTTGCGGGCAGGCCTTGGCCAGCATCGTCCGGTACTTTTCGCCCGTCAGCAGACTACGCGTACCGCAGAGCACAAGCATTGGCAGTGTCAGCTGGGGCAAAACCTTTTCACCGTCGAAGCTGCCCGCCACGATCAGGGCATCGGCCATGCCACTTGGGTTCGCAGCCGCGATATGGCGCCGAAAACTCGCCTGCCCATCAGGGTTTTCGATCCGGCTGCCGACCGCCTTTCCGATGACGCGCAGGCCCGGGACGCGTGTCACGATCGGTGCGACGAACGGCGTGTACCAGCTAATGAATTTGAGCGGCGCGCGGATCGGGGTATCGACCAAAACCAACGCGCGCAAACGTTCCGGGAACATCGCGGCAAAGGCCATAGCCACCATGCCTCCCAGCGAATAACCGATGAGGACAGCGCCTTGTGGAATCTCGGGATCAAGCGCCGCGGCAAAGCTCTCGGCCGATGCCTGAGGCGTGCGCTCGCGCCCACCATGCCCCGGCAGGTTCAGAGCCAGACCAGAATGCGCGCCCCAGCTTTTCGCATTGAGACCGGCGCCATGCAGAAAAACCTGAATCATTGACGCACCCGCGAACGTCCGCGTCGAAATGCTTGATCAAAGGGGATCTCGCGCGATGGTCGCAGCAATACGTGCCGCGGCGCGGGCCCTTCACGCGCCGCCGGGATATTTGAGGCAAGAAGAAGACCTGGAAAGATCATTAAGGCCCCTCATCACGCTGAGTGCGGCAATAATCCGTATCCGAGCACACAAACATGCGCCCGCCTTGATCATCGACGATGACCTCATCGAGATAGGCGTCGGTCGCACCGCAAAGATCGCAACAATGGTCGGCTTTGCTGGCTTCAAACGGGTAGTCGTCGAAATCGAGGCTCTTGACCTTGCAATAGGGCGGGAGCGCGTAGATGCGTTGCTCACGCCCGGCCCCAAAAAGCTGGATGGCCGCCATTTCCATCTTCGGATTATCAAATTTCGGTATCGGAGACGGGTCCATAACGTATCGACCTTCCACCTCGACGGGATAATCGTAGGACGTGGCAATGGTCCCATGCTGGCTGATATCCTCGTACAGTTTGACATGCATGAGGCCATATTCCTCGAGGCTATGCATTTTGCGCGTCTCTGTCTCTCTGGGCTCCAGAAATCGCAAAGGCTCCGGGATGGGAACCTGATAGACCAGAATCTGATCCTCTCGCAGCGGCTCTTCGGGAATCCTATGCCGGGTCTGGATCAACGTTGCCTCGTTCGTCTTTTCGGTTGTCGCCACACCAGCTGTTCGTTCAAAGAACTTCCGGATCGATACCGCGTTTGTCGTATCATCCGCACCCTGATCGATCACTTTCATACGATCTTCGGGCACCAGGGTTGCGGCGCTGACCTGCACGCCGCCTGTCCCCCAACCATAGGGCATTGGCATTTCCCGGCTGGCGAAAGGAACCTGATAGCCGGGGATGGCCAAGCCCTTCAAAAGGGCCCGGCGGATCATCCGCTTCGTTTGTTCGTCGAGATAGGCGAAATTGTAATCGCTCACAGCAATCCCCGCTCTGTCAGGTCAGCGCGCAAATCCGCCGCGTTTGTGAAATGGTGGCCCTGCCACCCCGCTGCCTGCGCGCCTGCGACGTTTTTGAGGCTGTCATCGATCAGAAGACATGACCCGGATACAAGATCGTTGCGCGCGCAAAGCAGGTCATAGATTTCGCGTTGCGGTTTGATCACGCCCTCAAACCCGGAAACCACGATGTCCTCGAAGACATCAGAGAGTTCAGGATGAGACTTGCGGGCAAATGGCCAGGTTTCAACCGCCCAGTTTGTCAAACCGAAGAGAGTGTGACCGCGCTTTTTCAGATCTGTAATGATATCCCAGGTGCCAGGCACCTTGTGCGCGATGGTCAGAGCAAACTGATCGAAGTAGTTGTTCAGCATTTCGGCCGCGTCGGTGGGCGCCGCTGCAATGGCCTCGGCCCGACTGCGCCCGGCATCCTGACACGCGTTCCAGTCAAAGAACCGGACGCGGTCAAAAAACGCGTCGATCTCGGAATCCGAGCCCATTTGCGCACGGAAGGCTGCCTTTGGATCCCAAAAAATGAGCACATTGCCCAAATCGAAAACGATGTTCACCGAGACACCCTTGCTGCGGCGCAGCATTCATGGAGAATTAACGTATTTGATGCGAAAAAATGGCGTGTCGCGCTAACTGAACTACCTAATAACAGCGCCAAGATGAGGCAGATCTCATGAATACCCTGATTAACATACTGACTTGTATGAATATTATGATGGCAATCGCCTGGTTCACTATTAGCCTTTCGAGGCTTGAACGTCCCATTGAGGCCAGAGACAGAAAGCCCCGCGACCCACGCGATCGGTTTCGGGATTTCTAAAAAGCTCTCACTTTTACACATCATTTTGAGGCCCGTCATTCTGCAGCCTCCGGACAGGCTGCTGCTTCGGCTTCACGTCTTAATTTGCGGACGAGTTCGATTTCTGACTGAAAATCAACGTAATGGGGCAGTTTGATATGCTCCAGGAATCCCGTCGCCTGAATGTTATCAGCATGGCTGAGCACGAATTCCTCATCCTGAGCTGGCGCGCCAACGAAGTCTTCACCCAGTTCTTTCCAGCGCAACGCGCGATCGACGAGCGCCATCGAAATGGCCTTGCGTTCACTTTGACCAAAGACAAGGCCGTAGCCACGTGTGAATTGCGGCGGCTCAGATTTTGACCCTTTGAACTGATTGACGCTTTCGCATTCGGTCACAGTCACTTCACCAATTTGAATAGCGAACCCCAGTTCCGGGATCTCCATTTCAACGGCGACAACACCGATCCGTAACTCTCCGACAAAGGCGTGATTGCGCGCATATCCCCGCTGCGTGGAATAGGCGAGGCTAAGAGTGAAACCTTCATCGGCCCGCGCCAAGGCTTGCAGTCGCAGGGGCCGGTTGGCCGGTAATTCCAGAGGCTCTCGGGTCAGATCGGGCGTCTCTTCGAATTTCCTGACCTCTTTGATCCGTTGCGCTTGCTCATCGGTGGGTGCCGCACGCCCGCGTGTCAGATCCGGGGGCGCCTGTACGCTCTCGCTCGCGTCTTCGATCAGGCCCTCCTGATTGAGAAACCCCATAACATGAGGGATCGATTGGCCGGACGCCGTGGCTTGCGGGGCCTCGGGCACCTCACCCTCAGCCGCCAGTTTGAAATCGAGCAGTCGATGGGTGTAGTCGAAGGTTGGCCCGAGGATCTGCCCGCCAGGCAGGTCTTTGAAGGTGGCCGAAATTCGACGGTCACACACCATGTCACCTGTTTCGATCGGTGTCGTGTATCCAAAGCGCGGCAGCGTGGTGCGATAGGCCCGAATGAGAAAGATCGCTTCAATCAAATCACCACGTGATTGCTTGATGGCCAGCGCCGCGAGTTCCGGATCGTAGAGCGACCCTTCAGCCATAACCCGATTGACCGCCAGCGACATCTGCTGACAGATTTGATCGAGCGACATGTCCGGAAGGTCAGTATCCCCGCGCCGCTCCTCGGCCAGCCAGGCGTGTGCGTTTTCGATCGCGCGTTCGCCGCCTTTCACCGCAACATACATCAGCCTGCCTCCACTTTCGTCGTCCGCGGCAACGCCGCCACGCGATCACTGCAGGTGAAAAAGAAATCGAGCCCCAGCGGGTAAAGAGCAGCATTCTGTTGAAAGGCTTCAATCTCCGGCAGGTTGAGAGCGGTCGACGTCTTTATTCCCGGCCCGGTCAGACGCGTGCCTTCGCTCAGAAGTTCCGGCATTTCGACGATCAGGGTGGTTGAGCGATCCGGATATTCGGGTGTGCCGCGCTGATAGGGATCGAGCGGTTTCAGATCCGCCCAACTGCCAATCGCAAAGACCGCATCGGCAGGATCCACGAAGGGTGCAGAGGCATGGAATGTGATCCAGTCGCGCACGGCAGGACAATTCAGAGACCCCGAAACACAGAGCGGTGTTTCCGCATCACATAGGGTGAGGATCAGAACGCCCGCCGCCACGGAAAGCGGGTCAGGCGGCATGGCGCCGGCTACGGTCTCAATGCGGCCAGGTTTTGCCATCACGTTCATCGCCGCACGAAACGCGCGCGCCGCATCCAACGGTGCGTCCACAAACCCGCCGGCCAGAGCCTCATCGCGCATCAATCCTCTCCCCGAGCCATCGTGAAAAACTCCACTTTCGTCGCCGCCGCCTTTGCCTGGCGGGTCGCAGAGGCCGCTGCCTCTTCCTGCTCAAGTGGACGCAGAATCGCGGCGCGCAGTTGGATGGCCTGGTCAGTCTGCATAAGCGCGTCGACCAACGCGGCAATCCGAGCGTGGTCTTTAGACCGGCCCTGCACATATCCATGGCCAACCGGACCGTCGCTCAGCTGAACTGAGCATCGCGTGACGCTCATCTCTCCGAGGTTAAACGCGGCCCCTGTCGCACCGGCGCGGCCTTGCACCATCACGGCGCCAACCTCGGGCGCACGCAGAATGTCGTGGGCCGGGGATAATCCCGCTTTCGACCACAATTCACAAAGCCGCGCCGTGGGTGCCTTTGCAAGGATCGACAGCCAAGCCTGACGCGCCGCCTGTTCCGCAGAATTGTCCGCGACTTGGTCTGAAGGGTCTAGACTGGTGGCTGAGGTGTTGACGGACATGTTGATCGCGCCTCGGAAATATTATACAACTAGACAAATTACTACTACACTTTGAATGAGTCGCAAAGACCGAAGGCGTGACTCTTTTATGACAACCCCAGCGCTGGAGAAGGGCGATAGACGCGGCTCAAACGAACATGCCGATCTGGCAATCCATCCGTGCAGCGCTGACAACCGATATTCAGGAGGGGCGTTACGCGCCCGGAGACAAACTGCCGACAGAGGCGGCGCTGGCACGCCGGTTCGGAGTTCACCGCCATACAGTCCGCCGCGCGATCAGTGATCTGGCCAATGACGGCACTGTCTATTCCCGCCGCGGCTCTGGCGTTTATGTCCAGCAAACCATTACCGAATACCCTTTGGGTCGACGTGTCAGCTTTACCCGGAACCTAGAAGCCGCCGGTCGCCTGCCATCGCGCGAAATTCTACTGATCGAGACGCGATCTGCCGATCCGAAAGAGGCCGATGCGCTGAACTTGGAGCCAGGCGAATTGGTGCATTGCTATGACGGGTTGTCTTGTGCGGATGAACAGCCCTTGGCGATTTTTCGCTCCGTTTTTCCGGCCAGTTTCTTGCCTGATCTGCCCAACGCACTGGGCCGTTTTAATTCCATCACCGAAGGTTTGCGCGAACAGGGCATTACAGACTACACCCGGGCCTGGACAAGCGTGAGCGCGCAAAGCGCGACCGCCACACAGGCGTTGCATTTGCGAATGACCGTCGGCGCACCACTTCTGCAAACTATTTCACTGAATTTAGACCCCAGAGGACGACCCGTTGAATACGGATGCACATGGTTTTCCGGGGATAAAGTTACATTGACATTTGGTTGCGACGACGACGTGGCTCGGTCTCAAAAACCAGATTGAAGCACCGATAAAAGACATCTGTCGCTAGCGGACACTTCGCTCAAACGTCACATGTCTGTCATTTATGGACGCTACGCAGAGAGCGTTTGTTACTCCGTGTTTTACAGTTCACCGAGTACAAAAGAGAACGGTCTTCGGGCCGCTCTCTTTTTACTGGGTTTGCCAAGCTGTCGGCACGTTACGCACGCCATTTATGCTGCGCAGCAGCATACTCCTTGCAAAGCCTGAAACGCCCGCGTATCTATCTCCTATGCCGAAACGCAGCACCCGACTTAGCGCCTCTGACTGGCTGTCTGCTGGGTTAAAAGCGGTTGCCGAGGCAGGTCCCGAGGCACTTAAAGCAGAACCGCTCGCTGTACGTCTTAACGTGTCAAAGGGATCGTTTTATTGGCACTTCAACGATGTACCGGACTTTCACATGCGCCTGCTGGAGACATGGGAGACACTGTCCAACCAACAACTCGCTGCTCTGATTGCGGAAGAAGCACAACCTGTTACGCAGCTGCGCTCTTTGGCGCAGGCTCTGACCTCTCCTCAAGCGTCTGAGCCGGCCATACGAAGTTGGGCGCAGAGCTTTGAAACTGCGAGCGATGCGGTCGAGCGGGTCGATCAGGCGCGCCTTGATGCCCTGCATGCCCTGTTGCGGGGGGCTGGCATACGAAACATGGAAATGGCTCGAATTCTTTACGCCGCAGTAATCGGCATGACCCAGTTGGGGCAGGCCGCGCCGTCAGACCGGGAAGCTGCCATAGGATCCATGGTCGATCTGGTGCTCGCCCTTCGTTAGTATCAGCTGGCTCGCCAGCCTACGCTGACCCAGTGATCGCGACGAACGACTGCCCCGCCACCGGGCTCACTGGCAAGCCGACTGGCTGTTCAACACCGCTTCTCTCTCGCGCAGCAAGGCATCTTCGACAATCGCGCGAACACGGAAGAAATCGTCCTCCAGCTGATCGCGGTTTTCCGGATCGTTCGGAATGACAACGACCCGGTCAAAAACACAGCCGGTCACGCTTCCCTTTAGCACCTGAACCTCCAGATCCGGCACCGACGAATCCCGGTTCAGCCTGTTCGATAGCATTTGCGCAAAATCATCTGCGCGCCCTGGTGTCTGGAACGACCCAGCTTGGATCCAATTAACAGTATCTGCCCGTGTCACTCCGGGTGAAGGGGTACCAGGATTTCCCGCCGAGGGAGGTTGCGGGCCACCCTCCACGACGGCCGGAAACACATGCAGTCCAATGCCTGCGATCAGCAAAAGTGCACCGAGGATCAATGTGAATTTCTGTCGCTCTTCCCGGATTTCAATATAGGCTCCGAACCGGCCAGCTAGCGCAAGAAACAACAGGGCGATACCGCTGATCGTCAACAAGGTCGGGATGTTGGTTTCAACCAGGCTCTGAAACAGTTTCTCCACCTACACACCTATTTTAAATTCCATCTGAAACGATCAAACAAAGCGTTAGCACAAGACATGGTTCTGGGCGTATCCGCCGGAGTTAAATACATTATTCAACAAAACGTTGATTTCATTACTTAACCTTTGTGCATCGAAATGTCCATTCCAAGCCCGTACGCCCGATGGGATACCTCGTCGAGGGATTGCCGGGCGACGTTAGAACGCAGCGCCTTTGCAAGGCTCGCCTAGCCCGCGGCAGCCTGGAGCCGCGTCATCAATCGGCCCCGGGCTTCCGGCAACGGTTTTGAACCAAGCTCCGGCGCGACGCGATGCGCCAGGAAATAGCCTGTCACTGCCAGTCCCTCGACGATATCGCGGTCTTCCAACGCGCCGTCTCCGAGCAAAACAGGCGGTAGAGGCAGGAGCTTGTCGACCCACTCTCCCGCACCCACCCGAGAGACCGCGCGGCCCGTGCGAGGCGAGATGAAACTGAGATCATTCGCAGCCTTGCCCTGAACGGCGCAGGTGCTCAGATCAAGGCCAAAGCCCAGCTCATCTAAGAGCCGCATTTCCCATTGCAGATAGGCCAGCGGCCAGACATCCGGCTGGCTCAAAAGATCGAGCAGGCGCTCGGATGCTTCGTAGAGATGGGGATGCGCCTCACGCTCCGGCAGACAAAACAGCAAAAGCGATGTGACAGCGTTCAACCCGGCCAGCGTCAACCGGTCGTTCATGGACGCCGAACGCGACCGGACAGGTTCCGCAGTAAACGTGCCGAGATGGTCCTCCAATCGAGCTTTCCAGGTCACATCAAGTTGCGCACCCACCTGCAAGACAGGCGCCATCTTGCGCGAGGCGCCGCCGCGCACGACACCCGCATGCCGACCGCGTGTGGGTGTGAACACCTCGATGATCGCCGCGGTTTCACCGTGACGTCGGCTGCTCAACAAGATGCCCTGATCGCGCCACTCCATCCCACTCTCCAGATCTCACGCGTTATCAGACCGGGTTTTGTCCGCTATGCCAAGACAGGACTATCCCTCTGTTGTCGCAGCCGTCTTCGGGCGCGGATGCACACGGTATCCCGGCGCAGGAAAACTACGCTATTTGGAGTGGGTGAGCCTGCTGAGGTCTAGTCTTTTAGTCCCGGCTCGTCCAACAGGTGACGCCCCTCGCGATCCTCGACCTCGATAACCCAGAGGTCGGGATCAAATCCACATTGTCGCGTGATCGCGGCGTCCACTTCAGCGTCCGACCCTTCCACTAGTACCATCCAAGTCCGCCCCCCCGACATCAGATCGAAACTGCGCTGAAAAAGCTGCGCCTTACCATCGAGCGTGTTGAGCTTCACCAAAACAGCGCCAGCAGTGACGTCTCCCTTCGCAGTGACGAAGGCCGGGATCTGATATCCCCGGAGCCGTGCCAGATAGGCCTGCACCCAGAATTGCGAGGTGAGCCGCATCACGGGCGCTCACGCCTGTCCGTCGTTGAAATCAAGGCCCATTTCGGTGTAGCGCTCGGCCTCATCGAGCCAGTTCGGCCGCACCTTGACCTGCGTGAACAGATGCACGCGGTAGCCCAAAAATTCTTCCAGTTCGGCGCGTGCCGCCTGGCTCACCGCCTTGATCGTCTCGCCCTTCTTGCCCAGCACGATGCCCTTATGCCCGTCCCGGGCGACATAAATCACCTGATCCACGCGGGCCGACCCGTCGTCGCGTTCCTGCCAACTCTCCGTCTCGACGGTCAGTTGATAAGGCAATTCCTGATGCAGTCTGAGCGTCAGCTTCTCCCGGGTCATTTCGGCCGCGATCATGCGCAGCGGCAGATCCGCAATCTGGTCCTTGGGGTAAAGCCACGGGCTCTCTGGCATTTCTCCCGCCAGCCACCCCCGCAAATCCTCAACGCCATACCCTTTCTCGGCCGAGATCATAAAGGTCTGTGCAAAAGACCCGCGTTCGTTCAGTGTTTCCGCCAGACCGAGCAGGGTCTCGGCCGGCACCCGGTCGATTTTGTTTATGGCCAGCGCAATGCACCGCCCGGCAGGCAGATCTTGCAAACCCTCAAGGATCTTCGCGACCCCATCGGTCAGCCCACGATGCGCCTCTATGAGAAGCACGATGACATCGGCATCCCCTGCCCCCGCCCAAGCGGCTGCAACCATGGCGCGGTCCAACCTGCGGCGCGGCGCGAAAAGCCCCGGCGTGTCGACAAAGACGAGTTGCGCAGCCCCCTCGATTGCAACACCGCGGATACGGGCGCGCGTGGTTTGCACCTTGTGGGTGACAATCGAGACTTTCGCGCCCACCATGCGGTTGAGCAGCGTCGATTTCCCGGCATTGGGTTCGCCAATCAAAGCGACAAATCCCGCTCTGCTTCCATCAAGTTTGTGATCCATAAGCGCCCCCTACCCGATCCACGCACCCGAGGCCAGATCAGAAGACAGCGTGCTCGCCACGCTCTAGTGTCACCTCACCCGCAGCGAGTTTTCGGTAGTAGTCCTGCAGCGTTTCGCTGCCGGTTTCAGGCGTGGCCTCATCCGAGTAGGTGCCCGAATGCGGATCCCAAACCAGCATGGAGCGCGTTGCGTAATGCCTGCCGATCCGGGCGAGCTCTGCCTTGTCGCGCGCACGGGGGCTGAACCAACCTGCCAAGCTCAACAGTCCAATGATCGCGCTAAGTAAGGCCACCGGGACGTGGCGGGGCGCAAATGTGACGCCCATAGCAGATGCGAGTGCCGCGCCCTGTTCAAGCGGTGTTTGCGCAGGACCCGGACCTCCGATTGGAAGGATACGATTGGCGCGGTCGGGATCATCTAGGCAGCCCACGATGTAGCCGGCCAAATCCCCATCGCTGATCGGCTTGCAGGCAGTCAGACGGCCATTCCCGAAAACGAGGAAGGGCTTGCCACGGCGCAGTCTATCTAATTGGCCTGACAGCGATTTGAAGAACGCGGTCGGTCGGACAATTGTCCAGCTTAATGGCGCAGATTGCAGTTCCGCCTCAAAAGCCAGTTTGGCCTTTTGAAAGGTGAGTTCGGGCCGCTGGACGCACAGGGCGGATAGTAAAATGAACTGTTGAACCTGCGCGCCTACAGCCGCGCTCAACCAGGCGGAATTGAGACTGTGTTCGACCGCCCAGGCGTCTGCGGGCACGCCGGACCGCGACGCAAGACAGGAGATCACAGCAGACGCACCGTCGAGCAAGTGGTTTTGAAACTCGGACTGACGCAGATCACCAACCTCGAAGCTTAGACTTGCGTTCTCGGACAGGTCAGCGATTGGCGTACGCAACGGACAGCGAACAGAGTAGCCCCTCGAGACAAGCGCGCGCAGCACAGCGCGTCCGATCGTTCCGCTCGCACCCAAAAGAACGACTGGTCCGGTCGGTCTTGTCACGACAAGCTCTGATGGATCAGTAGGTCCGCATTCTCTCTCATGCCGGGTTCCGTCGCAGGGCCGCTCTGACATGTCCAGACTTTCGCAGGCAACGTTTCGGCACAAGATCAAATCCGTTCACTTGTTACCGAAAGTTCCAACAACGTGACGCGCTGTGCGCGGGCAAGACTTGCGCGAAAGGCCACTTCGAACGACAAAGGCATAGCATTACCCAAAGGAAGCCGTCATGTCCCAAACGGCCAGCGCACCGGAAAATCAAAGCTCACGAGTCGTAATGGGCGCCTTGTTTATCTGGGGTGCGGTAATCATCTACGCCGCATCGAACTCGATCGTTTCCTTGCTGGCCGATATCGGGCGTGAACATCCGGTGATGGGGCGCAATGCGATTACCTTGTGCAATCTGCTTTTTCTGGGCTCGCTCATCTCGCTCGTTCCAATGGTTTTCATGTTTTGGCGCGACTGGACCATGGATAACCTGCGCAAGCTCAGCCGCAAGGACTGGCTTGTTCTGTCTGTATCGGCCCTGCTTTCCTCTGCGTTGACTCCTGCTTTGTTCTTTATCGCGCTCGACTATACGACCGTCACCAATGTTGTCCTGATTGGTCGGATCGAGCCGCCGCTGTTTCTGTTAGCCACCGTTCTCATTCTTGGCGAAAAGCTTGATCCATGGGCGCTTTTGGCGGCTGTTGTGGCTCTTGCGGGCGCCGGTTTGATGTTCGTGATGAACACCGAGGGCGGGCTTGTTTTCGGCAAAGGTGAGGTGGCCACGATTGCCGCGACGATCTCTTTCATCGCTTCGACGCTGGTCACACGCGTCGGGCTGCAGGGCATCCCGCTTGGCATCTTTTCAATCTACCGCACGGTGCTGGGCACGATTATCTATTATTTCCTCGGCCTCTACCTCTATGGCCCTCAACATTTCGAAGATCTCTTTGAGCCGATCGTCCTGAAATGGGTCTGGGTCTACGCGATCATCGTCATCATCTGCGGACAATTCGCCTGGACGCTTGGACTAAAGAACGCGCGTTCGGGCGACATCTCTCTCGCCACGTCGTTTTCACCGGTCGCCGCGCTGATCATCGCGATGGTCCTTCTGGGTGAAGATCCCGGCCCGGGTTTGATTCCGGGCGGCCTGATCATCTTGCTCGCGATCGGGATCGGGCAGATTGGCCGACTGCGCGCGCAACGGATTGAGGCGGCGCTCAACGATCAATCTCAAGCCGATGAGTTGAGCACGACAGAGGCCATGAAGGCCGAAGGACGCGTCAACTTCAAAGGGGCCTAAGCCGCAGCGCCGTCGGCAAACTGCAGACGCGCCAGTCGCGCATAAAGCCCATCCTGCGAGACCAGACTGGCATGGGTGCCCTCGGCAACAACCCGACCTCGGTCCATGACAATGATCCGGTCAGCCTTTTTGACCGTCGCAAGGCGGTGGGCCACGATAACTGTCGTCCGGTCGGCCGCAAGTCTATCAACAGCCTGCTGAACCGCTCGCTCGCTCTCTGCATCCAGGGCGGATGTTGCCTCATCCAGAAGCAGCACCGGCGCGTCGCGCAGTATGGCTCGGGCAATGGCGATGCGTTGCTTTTGTCCACCGGAGAGCATGATGCCACGTTCGCCCAGGTATGTGTCGTATCCTTCGGGTAGATCCGCAATGAAATCGTGTGCCGCGGCGGCGGTAGCGGCGGCCTCTATGTCGGCGTCACTGGCCTCAATCCGTCCAAAGCGGATGTTATCTCGCGCCGAGGCCGCGAAGATCACCGGTTCCTGAGGCACAAGAGCGATCGCCTGGCGAAATTCGCGTGATGTGAGCGACGTTAATGGCAAACCATCCAGCATGACCGCACCATCCTGTGGGTCGTAGAAACGCTGTATCAACTGGATGATCGTTGACTTGCCTGAACCTGACGGACCGACGAGCGCCACTTTCTCGCCCGGCTTGATGGTCAAATCCAGCGATTCCAGCGCCGATATACCCGGCCGTGTCGGATAAGAGAAACTCACCTGGTTGAATCCGATTTCGCCTCGCACAGGTTGGGGCAACGGCATAGGCGATGCAGGCTCCTGAACTTCGTCATGCGCTTCCAGCAATTCGATCAACCGCTCGGTAGCCCCTGAGGCGCGCTGCAACTCTCCCCAGATTTCAGAAAGCGCCGCGACAGCGCCTGCGACCATTACCGAATAGATAACAAATTGAACCAGTGTTCCGGTGGTCATGGCTTCTTGCCGTACGTCCAGCGCGCCGACCCACA
>JBCCNY010000010.1:0-21298 GCA_039025595.1 Pseudomonadota bacterium
CTTTTCGCGGCTTTGTTTTTTGCTGCGGCCATTGCCATGGCGGGGATGCCGCCGCTGAGCGGATTTCTGGGCAAGCTCCTGGTGCTTGACGCAATGAAGGACCCGGCTTTCATAGGGTGGGCGTGGACGGCGATTTTGGCGGGGTCTTTGCTGACAATCGTAGGGTTTGCGCGCGCTGGCAGCACGCTTTTCTGGAAGTCGACCGCGATACAAGCGCAAGCTGTTGATCCCGACACTGACGGAGCCATGCCCCCACCCGCAACGACAATGCAGGTCGCCCCCGTTATGCTGGCTCTTGCCGTGCTGGCCTCATTGGCGGCCTTTGCCGGCCCTGTTGCCGCGTATCTCGAAGATACATCGACGCAACTTTTCGATCGCGAGGGCTATGTTGATGCCGTCCTTAGCCCAAATCAGGAGGGTTGAGTGATGTTTGCGCGTCTGATCCCACACCCTTTGCTGAGCCTCGTGCTTATCCTTGTTTGGCTTGGATTGGTGAACACGTTCACGCTTGGCAACCTGATCCTGGGCACAGCCTTTGGTCTTGTGATTCCAATGCTCACCGCCGCGTATTGGCCAGACCGCCCGGTGATTGCCCGTCCGCTGAAGGCCGCGGAGTACATACTCATTGTGCTATGGGACATCATCGTCGCAAACGTGCAAGTGTCCCTTATCGTCCTCTTCAAACGGGATACAGAGATCCACTCGCGCTGGATCCCCGTGCCATTGGAGTTGACGTCTGCCGAGGCGATCACAGTACTGGCCGGGACGATCACAATGACGCCGGGAACGGTGTCAACAACGCTCTCTGCCGATGGCCGCGTGATCCTCGTGCACTGCCTTCATTCAGACGACCCTGACAGTGTCCGGGACGAAATTAAGACCCGATACGAACGCCGCCTTCTGGAGATTTTTCCATGATCGAATACGCCCTTCTCTTCGCAGCCGGATGTTACGGCGTCGCCCTTTTAATGGATCTTTGGCGTATCGCTGTTGGGCCCGATGCCTCGGACCGGATCCTTGCCTTGGACACGATGGTGATCAATGTGATCGCGCTTCTGGTCCTCTACGGTATCTGGCGCGGTACCGCGATCTATTTCGAGGCGGCGATGTTGATTGCCATGGTCGGGTTTGTATCGACCGTTGCATATTGCCGCTTCCTGCTGCGCGGCGACATAATCGAGTAGGGGGCAATTATGAACTTTGCTGCAGAACTCCTGGTTTCAATTGCGCTCGTTATTAGTGGGATGTTCGGTCTGGTTGGCTCCTATGGGCTCATCAGGCTGAAGAACTCGCTGCAACGTCTCCATGCGCCGACCAAGGGCACAACGCTGGGAGTGGGAGGCGTTCTGATTGCCTCAATGGTATTTTTCTATGCCAAGACGGGGTACGTTTCGGTCCATGAACTGCTCATAACGTTGTTCTTGTTTCTCACGGCACCGATCACTGCCTACTTCATTGCCCAAGCGTATTTGGCGGGGAACGTGCGAGAACAAGACTTGCCGGAAAGTTCAGGAGATTTGGGTTGGTCTATCTACAATGACCCACCGGAAACAGGCTCGGACCAATGACTATTTTAAGGATCTCATTTGTTTGAAGGGCTTCGGTGAATGGCCAGTCCGAGGATCGTCTGTTCTTATGTTCGAAAAGTTGGTTGGGATATTAGATATCGAAGACATAAACCAGCTTTCGATATGGAACAAAACACCTTACGACGCTAACGCAAACACGGCTAGTTTTCAGCGCGCATCCCCTTTCTATCCCAACATTTGGTCATGCGAGTTCTCGAGTGTCGAGCTGTTTCAGCGTTTCTTCGATGTCTCGAGATAGTTTCTAAATCCAATCTGCAAGTCCAAACAAATCAAAATCCGCATTGAAACCAGAGCACTGCTCAATCTCGTCGCTGTCATGAAAAGTGTACCCTCAACCGTTCTCGAGGGTTTCGGATGCTGGTCCAAGAGTTAGCGACAGTCGCTTTTCGCTTGGCCTATAAGGCTGTGACAGCAGAAGTACTATCTGGCAAGTTATGACATCCACTAACGAACGTGTCACAGCTTCAAACAGCGTTTAGGTAACGCCAGCTTTCCAAGCTGCGCCACCATCGATTTCCCGCAGAAGGAAATCCATAAGAACACGCACTTTTGCGGACAGGACATTTGCCTTTGGGTAAACCAGCCAAAGAGCTGTTTGGTCGACTTGAGACCAGCCCGGCAAGATACGCACAAGCCGGCCGTCCGCCAGTTCCTCGTGAACACTCCAGACAGAATTGATGGAAATACCGGCGCCCTTCATGGTCGCGAGCTTCTGGCTAAGTCCGTCATCTATGATCAGGTAGCGCGCTGCCTGCAAGGGGTCGAACATACTGGTCTCGTGCCTCGGCCCTGTCAGAGGCCGCGCGATCGTGCTTTTGAATGCAATCAACCTGTGCCCTGAAAGCTCATCCGGGTGGCATGGTGCTCCATAGCGATCGACATAATCCTGCGAGGCGCACAGAACGCGTGTGTCCTCAGCCAGCTTGCGGCCGATCAGGCTAGACGGTTCGAGCTTCATGTTTCGCAGAGCCAAATCGAAGCTGCCTTCGATCAGATCGAATGAGGCATCTGAAAGGCGAAGATCAAGCGTGATACCAGGATATGCGTCGAGGAATTTAGGAAGCAAAGGTGCAAGATAGAGCTGCGCAAAAGTGCTCGGGGCCGTAAAGCGAACTGTACCGCCTACCTCTGGTTTACCTTTGCCGAGGACGGCAAGGCCCGCATCTTCTTGCGCGATTATTTCGCGGGCATAGGGCAGAAAGCCCGCACCCTCTAGTGACAGCGATACTTTGCGAGTGGAGCGATGAAGCAGGTCTGCGCCGACGATCCGTTCGAGTTTGGCGAGTTTGGCACTAGAGACAGCCGGGGCAAGCCCTAGCGCGCGACCAGCCGCGCTGATGTTTAGTTTTTCTGCCGCCAGCACGAACAAACGTAGAGCGTCCGTATTCATCTAATTATATCCCAAAACCGAATTATCATTCTTATTTTTGGGTATTTATGCGTAGAAATCAATACTTATACTCAACGGAATTGAGATACTTTGCAGGACAATCGGATCATGCTTGATACCAGAATTCAGGGTTTTCCGAAGATCAACCGGGCCTACAACTCGACGTTTCGCCCAGACAGATTGTCGGTTGGCTTGGTTGTTCCAGTCGAAGCGTATCCAGACCGCGCGGTCCCGACCATGGTCGCACATATCGAGCGGGCGCAACTTGCAGAGCGCTTGGGGTTCTCAGCACTCTGGCTGCGCGACGTCCCCTTCAATGTCCCGTCATTCGGTGATGCTGGTCAGATATACGACCCTTTTGTCTACCTAGGTGCTCTCGCCACGGCCACTCAAGACATCGCGCTTGGCGTCGCGTCCGTGATTTTGCCGCTCCGACACCCAGCCCATGTGGCGAAGGCCGCGGCAACAGCAGACCAATTGTCTGGCGGACGGCTTTTGCTCGGCGTCGCGTCTGGAGACCGGCCCGAGGAATACCCGGCGTTGAACATGGATTATCCAAATCGTGGCGAGAGGTTCCGCGAAAGCTTGGCCTATATTCGTTCGATGGCGGAAGACTATCCCAGGGTGCAAACCGCCCAAGGCAATTTGTCCGGTGACGTTGACATGTTGCCCAAACCCTTCGGTGGACGCCTTCCCTTGCTCATCACCGGTGGTTCGCAACAATCGCCCGACTGGGTTGCGCAAAACGGAGATGGCTGGATGACCTATCCTCGTGATCCATTATCTCAGGGTCGCATCGTTGACGATTATCGACGCCGGATCGCAGATGTCGGCGGGCAAGACAAACCCGTGATGCAGTCGCTCTACATTGATCTCGCAGATGACCCTAATGCGCCGCCGAAACCGATCCATTTAGGCTTTTCAGCGGGCGCCCATTTTTTGCGGAACTACCTTCTCGAAGTTCAAGACCTCGGGATCAACCACGTTGCTCTGAATCTGCGTTTCAATAATGCGCCGGTAGAAGACACCATGGCGCGGTTCGCGGATGAGCTTTTGCCAGCCTTCACCAACAAAGAGGCCGTAAAATGACCAAGAGAATTCTTATAACTGGGTCTACGGACGGCATTGGCCGTCTCACCGCTCAGAAGCTGGCTGCAGCAGGTCATCATGTGCTGATCCACGGTCGCAGTCAGACAAAGTTGTCGGCAGTGGCAGCTGAGATCGGAGCAGCGGAGACGTATCTGGCAGACTTTTCTCGTCTCGGCGAGGTCGCTGGCATGGCCAAAACGATTCTCGGTAAGCATGACCGACTAGATGTCTTGATCAACAATGCGGGCATCCTGAAAACTGGCGATCCACTTACAGAAAGCGGGCGCGATATTCGTTTTGAGGTCAATACACTGGCGCCGTTTCTCCTGACCCGGTCACTTCTGCCCATCATTCCGCCAGAGGGGCGTATTGTTAACCTGTCTTCAGCCGCGCAAACCCGAGTAGATATCGCGTCAATGACCCGTCACCGACCAATGGACGATATGGAAGCCTATGCTCAAAGCAAGCTCGCGCTCACCATCTGGTCGGCGGAGATGGCAAAAGAGCGCCCTGGCGGGCCTGTTGTCGTTGCCGTGAATCCAGGCTCGCTCTTGGCATCAAAGATGGTTCGCGAGGGCTTCGGTATTGGCGGTAACGATCTGAATGTTGGCGCTGATATTCTCGTCCGTGCGGCCGTATCGGACGAGTTTGAAAAGGCATCGGGACGATACTTCGATAACGACAAAGGTACGTTCGCCGCTCCGCACGCGGCAGCATTGGATGCGGCACATTCCGCTGACGTCATGGAGGCTATTTTGTCGGTCCTAGATACAGCCAACTGACCCGGCCGACGCGCAACTCCAAAACCCAATTACTACGCTACAGCTCGCATCATTGATGATGAGCTCCAAGAAAGGACTGTCAAATGAAATACGAGAACTTCCAGACTTTTGATGTGAGGGTTGAAAACGCGATCGCCACGGTGACGTTCGACTTCGGTGGCGTCAACGTTCAAGGGCAGGAAATGCTGGCGGACCTGAACAGTCTTGCCATGCGGTTGGAACGAGATCGTGAGACCAAAGTGGTCGTTTTCCAGTCCGCTAATCCTGAAATTTGGGTGTGTCATTATGACACCGAGCTGTTGAAAGACATGTCGACGGAGGTGGTTTCTCGCGATGAAGCGCAGCTGCTCGATCTGCAATCGGTTTGCGAGCGCATTAGCAAAATCCCACAGGCTACCATCGCCAAGCTGGAGGGGTTTGCACGCGGCGGAGGCCATGAACTGGCGCTCGCGTTGGACATGCGCTTTGCTGCGCGCGGTAAGTTCAAGTTCATGCAGATGGAAGTGGGCATGGGTATTCTCCCTTGTGGTGGCGGGGCCTCACGCATGGCGCGTCAAACGGGTCTCGGGCGCGCGCTGGAGATCATATTGAGCGCCCAGGATTACGACGCTGACGATGCAGAAAGAATGGGAACTATAAACAAGGCGCTCGAACCCGATGAAATTGGGCCCTTTGTCGACGCTTTGGCGCAGCGCATCGCGCAGTTTCCGGCCGAGTCCATTAACGCGTGCAAACAGATGGTTTACGAATCCGTCGACAGACCCATCGCAGACGCTTTGAAAGCCGAAGCTTACTGGCTCTATCAGGCGACCAGTAAAACGCCCGCCATCAGACGCTTTGCGATCGCTGACGAGCAGGGCCTAGAGCACGACATCGAAAACCAACGCAACTGGAATGAGCTCGTCATGAAGGTTCAGGAAATCAAAGGCTGAGCTTTTCTGGAAAATCGACATCGCAGGAGGCGAAAATGAAGGCAATGGTTCTAAACAGCTACGGCAATGAGGCTGTTTTCGAGCAGTTTGAAATGGCCAAACCGGACGTAAAACCTGGCCATGTCGTTGTTCGTATCGCTGCCACAAGCGTGAACACCGTGGACACAATGATCCGGAGCATGGGTCCGGATCTGCCTCTCTCACCGTCGCTTCCGGCTGTTTTGGGGATGGATTTCGCCGGAACGATCGAAGCCGTTGGGGAAGGAGTGTTAGACTTTGCCATCGGCGACGAGGTCTTCGGCTGCGCGGGCGGATTGCTGGACCTGCAAGGTGCCTTAGCCGAATACATGGTCGCTGATGCCCGGCTGGTCGCCCGCAAACCCAAATCGATTTCCATGCGGGAGGCGGCCGCGCTGCCCCTTGTCAGTATAACAGCTTACGAGGGCCTTTCGCGCGCCGGCACCGAGCCTGATCAAAAGGTTCTGATCCATGGAGCTGCTGGCGGTGTTGGTCACATCGCGGCGCAACTGGCCCGTCATATGGGCGCAGAAGTTGTCACAACCGCGACCGGCGCAGCAAAAATGTCGGCAGTTCAAAGCATGGGATTTCCTGTAATCGACTATGGAGTTCAAGACGTTGAAGACTACGTTGCCGAACACACAGGTGGCGTAGGTTTCGACGTGGTCTTCGACTCTGTGGGAGGCGCCAACATGCTCAACTCATTCGAAGCAGCCGCGTTGAACGGGCACGTCGCTACAACCGTTTCACTTCTGGAACTAGATCTCACACTAGCACATTTTAAAGGGTTGTCGCTGCATGTGATCTTCATGCTAATCCCGATGATCCACAACATCATGCGAGAAGATCATGGCAAGATATTATCAACAATTGCAAGCGTGGTTGATACTGGGAACTTGCAACCATTACTCGACGAGAACAGCTTCGGTCTTTTAGATGTCGAAAAAGCCTATGACCGTCTCTCAAGTGGGAAAGCCATCGGAAAAGTCGTTTTAGAAGTTTGAAGCGGGATGAGAAGAAAGGCTGCGGACATCCGAATGCGGAAACTGAGGTTTTTTCGACCTATGCCCGTTGAACCTATGTTCGCCTCGCCTCACCTCACCTGGTCAATGTCACTGGCCCGCGTGCGGATGACATTGACCTCCACACCGACAGCCGCCGATAAACCGCTATTGTATTGTTGTGCTGGAAATCCTGGTTTTTTCGCAGCTTGGCGAGGATAATGCCCGAGACTTTTCGGTGATCAGCAAAACGGAAGCGTTAAGGTTTGCCGTAGCGTTATGGCGCGTGATTTATGCATCTACGACACGTAAGCGATCCGTTTAATGGACCCGACCAGAGTTGTCGGTAACTCTGACATCGTCTGAACTTATTCTACATGTTAAGCAGTGGTGGCATTCTGTCGAGACCTCATCACGTATCCAACGCGCGATTTCGGTAATTGAACTAATCGTGTCACCAGTGAGATTTCTTGTCGTCGTAGGCCGTCGACGGCTATCTGTCGCGCTATTTTTCTTGTGTGTCTAATGCCTTCTACCATGATTTGTATATCACTTGGCTCGGAGAAGTATTTGCATCTGAGTCCGGGCGTCCGGAGCGGATCGCGGGATTTGAGAAAAACGCTACCGCGAGTTTTTGGCTGCATAATCCGCATGGAAAAAAGTCTGAGCGGGGGTTCACTGCTTCCGCGCCCATTTCGCCGGTGATTGGGTTGAATTCATGTTGCAAAACTGCGTAATGGACATCCTCGCGCGACCGAAAAAAGCAGCCCGTCTTGTTCATGATTGGCACCTAAAGCTAAGAACCTGTCAGCAACCAACGATGGCCGGCGAAGTAAGACCCAACGCCGGTGAGATGGTTCGACAAGGAGATTTCGGGCTGGCACCCATAGGTGATTGCGACAAATAGATGAATCTCAAGACCATCTCCAAGTGCGGGAACATCCGCCAGCACAGACACGGAATGCTCGTTTAGCAGCTTTAGATCGCCGACGCCGGACAGGAGACGTAGACGAGGTGAGCCAACCGCTCCTGCAGCGCGATGACTTCTGTTCCTGCTTCACCAACGGGTGCTTTTCCTCTTTGGACAATCCGTACTGCGATAGCCCGGGTCTCACCAAAGACGATACGCAGTGCGCTGGCGTTTTCGCGAACCGACAAGTTTGAAAGCGTCGGGCCTAGTTCAAGATATGACATAGCCGCGCTCTGGCGAGTGCCGTTATTGGTAAAGCTCTGGCTTATGAGGGTCCCCTCGTGAACCGCATTATTCTGGTCATCGGTATAGGGATAGCCCGCCTCACGTTCGGCTTGCAGAAAGGCCTTGTATAAGACGGGATCCGCCGCGCACCGTTCGATGAATTGAGGGTCAGAATGCCCTCTTTGTTCATCCTCTCCAAACGTGCAGTTTTCAAGTTTCTTGAAGTAAGGAAGGCAGATTTCATTTGATCAGTCTTCGGGTCTCTCGCGCGCCCAGATGTCATAAAAAAGCGGATTGCCGCTATTGGCGACCGTGCCATTGATCCCGGACAATCCAACAAGTCGTTCGTCCAGATGTTGAAGGATCACGCGGTTAATTCATTGTTCTTCAGGTTCGAAAAAATCCTCAGACGAACTTTCGATGTCGCGTTGCAAGCCTAAAAGCAGCGGGCATGCTTTTGATAACACTTCGCGTGCTACCAGCAGCTCTAATACAAAGAGTGTTTTTGGTGTTGTCTTCGAAGAGATGATTGGCCAACACGCAACCTGCCGTTTCTGCGCTGACGATTAGGTAATCAAGACGCAACGTCACAGCATGCTATAGCTCTCTAGTCGCTGAATGTGCACAAGCCACGGTTGGAATAGTGAACCGGTTTCTGAGTGAAGCCCAGTCCGTCTCAACGAAATCGAAACGCCGTCTTTCGCAGCGAATTTTCCACCGCACTCTCTGCTTCAACGGCATGCGCTCCGGTTATATGGTTCGACAGAGCGGCGCAATAGTTTTGGTCGGCAAAACGTCGTCTTTGTCAACGTGAGCAGTCTGCAGTTGCAAATAGGTTGCACAGTTTTTCCTGTGTAAGGCTTTGGGACGATTTCCAGACGATTAGAACATGCAATGGATACAATCGTCCTTACGTCTATCTGACTTGCAGAACCTCCGAACAGGTTTTCGCTATGCGAGTGAATGGATTGCGCTATCTTAAATAATTGTTTCTCTTTGAGTATGCCTCTCCATATTTCAATTTGGAAAAAGAACTTTTCTTCTAGTGTTTGTTCTAAATTGACACCTCGCGGAATTTGATCTGATCGCACACCTTCCCGAGTCTTCTTTTTTGACCAAATTGACTATGCGCACCAATTTATGAAATTGAGAGATAGGTAGCGACTTCCTTGGGCAAGGGAAACGCCTCACATTGGGGGAAGGGAAGCGCGTTCAGCTCATTTTACTCATTGGGGTTTTTGTCGCTTAACAGCATCGTCCGAATTTGTTGAGCAGCCCCGGTGCATTTGTGAAACTTCGAGACGTGGGACTAGTGACTGGCATAAATATTAGCGATAACATAGAGCCTATTAAGATAGATGGGGAATGATGGGCGAGCCGAGAAACGGCAACGTTACGATCAACGCTCTTGGTGGCGCAGTCACAATTGATGATGGTCTTGGTGCGGACAACATCAATGCAGGCAGCAGCAACGATACGCTGGGTCGCTTCGAAAACGTCGTGGGTCCTACTTCGACGTTACGATGACGGGCAAACGCCTAACGCTGTCACCGACACTGGTGGCCCGGATGCTATTAGCGCAGCTGATGGAAAAGATACTGAATATTGTGGCGCAACCGTCACCCGCGACGGTGGGAGTAGCACGGACGATATGCTCAACCTCGCCCTGACAACGGAGGACAATATCGCCGTCGCAGCAGGTGGAGAGTTGAACGAACTGGTTTACTACGTCGATGACCACGTTCGAAACGACGCATTAGTTTTCTTCTCCATTTCGCTGTCTGGGACCGAATTCGGCATCGTGAGCGCAGAGATTATAGTGCGGCTATCAATAGCATCATTGTCGGAAGGCGTTGCAACACTGTTCAAGGCGCGAGCGAATACACGTGTCTGTCGATTGGCGATAAGATCGACAACAGTGATGAAAATGACTTCATCCTTGGTCATTATGGCAATGACATAAGTAATGACGCGAAGGATTACGATCGGCGGTTTGAGGAACGCCTCGCTTGTCGGCGGCAATAGCAATAACCTTCTGAAATTATACTATGGCGACAAGACTGTTGAAGACGGCGCAGACAACGACTTGCTTGGTATCAATGGTATAGTAAATGGCAAAGACTTGATCGATAGTGGTGACAGATTTAACGCTCTGACTGCCAAGACGCTCGCGGTCAACTTCACCAACTGCACTACAGAAGACAGAAGCACCATCGAGATTAGTCGTGTCGATCTCGAGGATGTGGTCGAAAACGGGACCGATGAAAAGCGCTATCGACTTAAGCGATTTTTTTGTAAGGAGCTAGCTCGACAAGATCAGCGACTCGACGGTAACGACACGACCAGGAGCATGAACGACAGTGCCAAGGTTGGTTAGGGTAGTAGCACTGACGAACTCGAAAGAAACTGTGCTGTCGCCAACACCGACGGACGAAACAGTAGCGACGTCATGCGGGGTGCAGCGAGCAACGATCGGATCAGAGATATCGCGTCTGGTCGAGCCAAAATGACATTTTTGTGCTCATTGAGGCAGATCAGAATTTGTACGTCACCGACTTCGAAAGTTCGGCTAACAAACAAGTTCAGCTCAACCTTGGCGACTTCGACCTTTCCTTTAAGACGAAATTCAATACACTTGAGGCCTCGACCGGCAATCCAAACGTGATCACTGGTGTCGACAGTCTTCTGTTTATGGGTGCATTTTCTAAAGTGTCAGTGCATGATCGGGATTTGGCGCGTCACTTGACGGTTGCCTGCTGCATCTAAAACTCAAACAAAGGAAAGCTATTAGCGGTTAGTAGTTGATGCCCATCTCGTCGGAAGACCTCCCGCTCGCGCTGGCTAATGCGCTAAGCGTGGCAGCTTTAAGCGAATGGTCAAAGCGCTCATCTCTGGCGAGTCATTCTGGTCAACTAAAACGTAATCGTACGCTAAACTGGATTTTGTTGACCGTTGCGCTGACTTAGCCGCTATTCGCAGGCTCCAATCCACGCGAAACAAATGACCCGAAGCGAGTGGTGTGGAAATGAAGTTGTAAAGTGGCTTGAAAAGACCTCAGAAGCAGATCGTTTCCAAGTCAGGGTATCGGGTTTCATCACCTAAAAACACGCGAGCGACGCAGAACAAAAATGACGATGGCATTGCCTGTTTCTTGAGAAAATTCCAAAGATTTGGGTGCTAAATCAGGATTGCTATTTCGGCGACACAAGGGATCAGAGTGAAAATGCATAGAAATTCACTTCATGATACTCGGTACGAATCTCCAAAAAAGGAGTAGGCAAAAGCCCACCATGAATTGGAATTAAAGCTCTCGAATTTGCTTTATTGGTTCCAGGTTTCGAAAAATAGGCTCACGCCATAGTTGTTTTCATTAACTGTTTGATCAGTAGCAATTGACTCAAATCTCAAACTATTTAAACCCCGTGAGTAAGGGGTGCGTGCAAGTTGTTAGGCTCACACCGCACCACAACTAAACGATGTGTAGCCGCGAAACCGTATGGGGCGCGGAGGGTTGAGTATGATGGAGGGTACCCATGGCCGTAATTAACGGAACCAATCAAGGCGACATAATTGAAGGCACCGATGGCAACGACGTCATTCAGGCGGGCCAGAACAAAGACAACCCGGACGTCGTTAACGCAGGCGCGGGTGACGATGTCGTGTACGGTAAATCCTTCGATCCGGACAATGCGAGCAACCCATCGCCAGACGCTGGCAATCCAACTGAAAAGGAGATTGTCGACTCGACGCAAAACGGATCGATAGAAGACGGTGCACCGGAATTCTATGGAAACGAGATATACGGTGATGAAGGCAACGATCTGGTCATCGGTGAGCGCAATGCTGACACTCTATATGGTGATAACGACACTGTAGGCGAGATCACCTATAACGGCTTCAACGGCAAAGTCAGCTATGACGATGTCCCACAAAGCTTCAAGGATGAGGGTTTGGACGTTACCGGCAGCGCGCCGGAGTCGGCAGCAGACAATATTCGTAACGATAACGGCGAGGGTGCGGGCGTTGGAGACAAGGCCGTCGATTACCTCTACCGCCAAGACAGAAAAGCGTTTGAAGATACGAATGCGGATGGCAAGGATTATGAAGGCGGTGAGATTTTTATGATCGAGCTGCCAGACGGCGCGTCTGCAAAGTCGGTCACGATCAAGACAGACAACCTTGATACGGGTGAGTCAGCCAAAGTCACTGGCTACCTTGATGGTAAAGTGGTCGGAACGACCAAGCTCCTGCCGAGCGACGATGACTCTCAAGACGTCAGCTTTGGTGCTGGAGTTGTTTTTGACAAAGTTTCCATCGAAGCGAATGCCAACGATTCTGCCGACACGTTGAACAAATCGACTTCTTTCAATATTGAAGAAGTGTCCTTTGAGACCGTTGCTTCGGGCGATGACACGCTTGTTGGCGGCAAGGGTTCGGATACGATGTATGGCGGCTATGGCAATGACCTCTTCATCGAGGATCAGGGCGGAAACGACGGCAATACAGGAAGCGACCATATCGATGGTGGTTTTGGTTTCGACACCGTGGATTACAGTGGCGAGCAGACAGGCGGATCTGGCCTTTTCCCGGGGATCGTTGTCAACCTGAGCGATGGCGAAATTACTGCTTCCGTAACTGGCGGAAACAACAACACTTTGTCCGTCGAGGTGAATGAGGAAACCACGACAAAAGAGAATGATTCTGATCGCGCGGGAAACCGGGATTACGTAGTTGAAGAAAACAGCTCTTTGACGACGAGAGGGGAAGCACAGGACAAGCTTGTCAGCATCGAAAAGGTGATCGGCACCGGTCGTCAGGATGTGATGATGGGCTCCGAAGAAAAGGATGTCTTCGTCGGTAATGGCGGAGGTGACCTGCTTCTCGGTGAAGGAGGTGACGACAAACTCAATGGGGGAGATGGAAATGACCTCCTCTCTGGCGGCGCTGATAACGACAAGCTCATCGGCGGCGAAGGCGACGATGAAATGCTGGGTGGTACCGGCAACGACAAGGGTATCGGTGGTCTTGGAAACGATACGTTCGACGGCGGCGAAGGCGTAGATACGTTCAAAGTGGGCGGTCACGTGGCTGACGGCGGGGGCGCGGAAATTCGTCTCAATAATGGGACCGCTCTGGTGGACCGGGACGGCGTGGGCGGTGCGGAAGAAACCGATATTCTGATCAGTGTCGAAAACGTTGATGGTACTAAAGGTGACGATACGATTGCGGGTAATTCCGCGGACAATGTTCTCAAAGGCGGCAGAGGCGACGACTTCTTAAATGGTCTGCAAGGCGATGACACGGTCGTCGGTGGTCTCGGCAATGACACGGTTCGGGGCGAGGCTGGCAATGACACCTACAAGGTTGGTGGCCGTGTTGATACATCTTCCGGCGATGGTGACGGCGTGGGTGGTGTCGTTCTCGATATGAGTCAGGTCGATAATGACGGTTTTGCCACCGCGGAAATTGATCGTGACGGCGATGGTGAGGCTGACGAATTCGACAAGGTCGAAGTGAAATCCAATGGCTTGGGTATTGAGAACATCACGACCACCAAAGGGAATGACGTTGTTACGGGGAGTGCAGCAGATAACGTTATCAAGACTGGAAAAGGCGATGACGTTATCAACGCTGGCGATGGAAATGATACCGTAAAAGCTGGCAAGGGCGACGATGTTCTCGACGGTGGCGAGGGTGCCGATAAGCTTTTCGCCGGTAAGGGCAATGATCTTTTGGTCTTTGATCAGGCAGACTTCGCGGACGCCTCAACCAAGACGGCACGATACAAAACGGATGGTGAGGCTGTTGATGAGCAGTTTGATCTCAACAACAAGGGTAACAAGGTTGAAACCACCAAGATCAATGAGAAAATCTACCAAGGTGGCCAGGGCTACGATGTTCTTAAAGTTGATACAGATGCTGAAATCAACATGCTCGGCAAAGGCATCGGTGGTATCGAAGCTATCGTCGCTAATGGTGATGGAGACCAAACGGTTTCAGCGGATTTGAATGAAATCCGTCGCGAAAGCGATGATGCGGGTGCGGCGCGCGATAAGGGCTTTGATACCTTTACATTCATCGGCGGTGAGGGTGACGATCAGCTCAACCTGTTTGGGAATGGATGGACGTTGCGTGGTTCTAGTGAGGGTAACTTCAATGCAGGTGCACTCACAAACCAAGCCGACATTCTTGGTCAGGATGAGCTGGCTGCGATCAATGCCGGTCTTGACGGTGGAAATCTGTCCCTGAACGGCGCCAATCTGCCGGTTCTCAACAACGGAAGTGAATCAACCCAACTCAACGCCTTTGTCTTTGAGAAGGGCAACGGCACCTTTGTCACGGTGTGGACCGACCTGACGGCGGACGACATCTATCTGAATGGTGTCTCGCTCGATCCAGCCGCCAGCATGGCCTGATAGAGGTCAGTGGCAGACGTGAGCGATACGAGTAACACACTCGTTCTGGTCTCGGGCGGCAGCGACCCTGTCGCCCGACAGAACCATGAAGCAGCACCGACAAAAACAGAAAAAGCCCCTGCTCCGAAAATGGCCTGGCAGCGGGCGGTAGTCTCACTGAAATCGGCCTCTCTGGCTGTTCTGGGGTTCAGCACCTTCATTAATCTTCTGGTCCTGGCTCTGCCGATCTACACGCTTCAGGTCTTCGACCGGGTCCTCAACGGCCGAAGCATGGAAACCCTTGTTGCCCTGACAGTGATCCTGGTCGTCTTGCTCTTAGCGCAAAACCTTCTGGATACGCTGCGCGCCACCATTATGCGCAGGGCTGGTATGGGGTTTGAAATGCGGCTCTCCAGTCTGGTGATGCGTCGTGCCGTCGAAGAAGCTGCTCGCGGAAACGCGCATGCCTCCTCTGGTGCCAACGATCTGAAAACCGTGCGTAGCGCGATGGCCGCGCCGAACGCTGCAGCGATTTTCGATATCCCATGGGCTCCCGCCTTTCTCTTTTTGATCTACCTTATGCACCCAATGCTCGGAAACCTTGTTGCTGGCGCTCTGGGTGTTCTGTGCCTGCTGGCTCTTGCATCTCTTTGGGCTGCCGGCCGACCCAGCGATGAAGAAAGTGTTCGCACGATTGCTGCCGGTGAAGATGCAATTGACTATCTCAGAAATGCCGATGCTGTCCGCGCCCTTGGTATGGGCGGTGCGCTCGCGAATCGGTGGTCCGACAGCTCTGTCGATATTCTCGACCTGAACGCCAAGGTGATGGCCAGAGTCTCTGCGCTGCTGGGATTTACAAAGTTCATTCGCATGGCGGTCCAGGGCGGGATTATGGGATTGGGTGCCTATCTCGTCGTTCTCGGAGAGATCACACCAGGCACGATGATTGCTGCGTCCATCCTGATGGCGCGCGCACTCGCTCCTGCGGAACAAGCGGTATCGGGCTGGAGAGGTTGGGTTGATAGCCGCGCAGCCTTTAAGCGACTGAGCAAGGCTGTCGGCTCGATGTCCGAAGATCAGCCGGAGGTCGATCTGCCTTTGCCAAGTGGATTTGTAACCCTCGGCGATGTGTCCTACGTCCCCTTGGCTGGAGAAAAGCCCGTTTTGAGTGGGGTGACTATCAATATCGGGGCTGGTAGCTCACTTGGGATCGTTGGTCCCTCTGGCGCAGGCAAATCTACCCTAGCCCGGGTTATGGCTGGCAGTCTTGAGGCCAGCGGCGGGCGTGTTTCCTATGACGGCGCGCAACGAAATCAGTGGGATTCTGGGCGTTTTGGTCAGGCTATCGGATACTTGCCGCAGGATGTGCAGCTCTTGAATGGAACGGTTGCAGAAAACATAGCGCGGTTTCAGCCAGACTTTGCATCCAGAGATGTCATTGAGGCCGCACAAGCCGCCGATGTTCATGATCTTGTTGTGCACTTGCCCAAGGGGTACGACACCCGTCTCGGTGCAGATGGTGTGCGCCTTTCGGGCGGTCAACGCCAACGGATCGGCCTTGCAAGGGCCTTATTCGGCAAACCAAATTTAATCATTTTGGATGAACCCAGTGCGAATCTGGATCCTGAAGGTGAACGTGCGCTCCACGATGCGATTAGATGTTGCGTGGATCGCGATGCGACAGTGATTGTCGTCAGTCACAGTCCGAACCTCTTGAGAGCCGTCAATCACGTCCTGGTTCTTCGTGATGGCCAGGTTCAAGCTGTAGGCCCAAGAGATGAGATCATTCAAAGGGTCAAAAACGTCGCCAGCAACGTTCGCAAAATGCCAGAGCCCGCTCCTGAATTCCGTTCCCGCGCTAGCAGAGGTGCCTTGTGAGTACGAAGACCGTTCCGTCCATTCGTGCGCCCATCTTCTGGAGCGCTATCGTTGTCGCCAGCACCGTCGCCACCTTCGGCTATTGGGGGTATACGCAAGAAATAGCCTCGGCTGCTATGGCTCAGGGTACCGTGATCGTTGAGAACCGTCGCGCCAAACTGCAGCATTTTGAAGGTGGTATCGTCACAAGTGTCGATGTGAGCGAAGGTGACTATGTTCGGAAAGGCGACAGCCTCCTTGTGCTAGCGAATGCAGAAGACTCCGCCAATCTTGAACGCCTCACCACCCGTCAAATCTCGCTTCAGGCCGAACGCATTCGTCTGTTAGCTGAACTGAACGATTATTCTGAGCTCGATTTTTCCTCTTTTAAGAAAGACTGGCCTGTAAATCTCTCCGCGGCAGAAGCAGTTCAGCTTCAGACACAGCTCTTCGAGGTTCGACATGCTCAACGTGTTCAGGCCGTTTCAATTGCTGAGGATGACCTCTCAAGAGCAAAGGAGAGCATCGTTGGCCTCAATGCACAACTTGGTGCAAAGCGACTACAGCTGGATCTCCTGGAAACCCGCCTTACCGATATCGAAGGAATGCTTCAGAAAGGCCTGACCACGCAGATTCAAGCGAATGACCTTCGGGCGCAGGTCGCGGGTCTTTCGGCGGATATTGCTCAGCTTGAGTCTTCGCGCCGTGCGGGTCTGACGGAGATCGAACAAAAGTCGGATGAGATTATTCGCATTCAGGCAAACTATGCTGTCCGAGCAGGGGATCGACTCAACACGATTGAGCTTGAGTTGGCGGAACTGGAAAACACAAAAGTGGCTGCGCTGGATGTGATGAACCGGTCTCGTCTTGTTGCGCCAATGGCGGGTCGGGTCGTTGGAATGACGATTAACACCGTAGGTGCCGTCATTGCTTCTGGCGACGTCGTTTTGGAGATCGTCCCGGCCGAAGACCGTTTGGTTGTAGAGGCTCTTATTCGCCCCGAAGACATCGACGTTGTAGCTCCGGGTATGGATGTGGACGTCCGACTCACGGCTTTGTCATTCCGCAATACGTTGCCCGTAGCCGGAACGCTCCAACAGATCTCGGCGGACAGGATTGTTGAAGGGCGTTCTGGTGCTGCGATTTACAAGGGGATCGTCGTGTTGGACTTAGCATCCGGTCAGACACCCGACGGAACACAATTGTATCCTGGTATGGGAGCCGAAGTCGCCATCAAGACTGGTGCGCGGACATTGGTCGACTACCTTCTGGATCCAATTTCGAGATCGATTTCGCGCGCGTTCCGGGAGACTTAGATCAATCTGTTGGCGGACGCCGTACTTTTGTCATTGCGGGATTACTAGCAAAACGTACCGCGCCGGGGCGTGCTGATTAGACTAATTTGCCTTTAAAAGGCGGAAATCCCTCTTACCTGCGATTAGGTGTTTCCGTTCTTCGGGGGTAAAACGCGGTCCGGCCATCTCATTCAACAAAAACATAAAGGCCAAGCTCACGAAACGCTCCTGCGGCTTCTGTCAATGCAATTAATAGGCACCTGTTTGGTAAGCCAAAATCAGGTTTCAAAATCTCCGTTAGAAAACCAGCACCATTCCTATCGATATTAACGTATCCGTATCAGACGCATCCAGTGAATTGTAGGGAGGCGCTCTTACGCCATAATAGAGATAGCTATCTCAGGACGAGGCAGCGCGGCCTAGCCAGCAACGTTTGCAAGTGCCGTACGAACGCTATTTTGTTTCATCAAACCAACCCGGGGCAGGGTGGATTTTGACCAGATTTTCTTGAGATCGGCGCTCCTGTTTATCGATCCGTCAGATTGGAGAGTTCACTCAAAAACTGTAGTTCAGGTAGAGATACAAAAACGTGTCGCCCGTGTCATTTTGGGCGACGTCGATGGAGTAATCCAAACCAAAATCCCTCGATACGCGATATCTCAATCCAGCGCCGACGGCCACGCCCCTTTTGTCAAATGACAGTTCTTCGAGCCCGCCTCCACCTGCGTCAGCGCCGAGGAAAGCCACACCCCCGAACCGACTGTTGCTAAAGCGCTTTCGGCACCCGACTTTCGCAGAAATCGACGTGGTGGCCAGAGCGCCCAGTGTAGCAAACCCGCGTAGGTCGTCGACGAGCCCGATACCACAGGCATCAAAAAAGGGAGCATCGTCCGTGGTCATGCAAGCGACGGCATTAGCCGCAATGATCCCTTTCTCGTGGATTTGCCAAAACTAGCTGCCTTCAAGTGTTCCTTTCAGGTAGCTACGATCGTTTCCTGTAAAAAGCCCTCTAAAAAGTCCTCCTCCTAATTGCCCAAAGGCAAGATCTGCCCCGACATAAGACCCGGTCGCCGGTAGAACGTATCGCTGCGCGTATCGCGAACGAAATCCAGGCTAAGCTGCGAAACATCAAGGTTGAGATCCGGTTGCAAAGAAGGAGGCAGATCCGACGCAAGGCCTGAACGAACAACGATATCCGTTTCCCCATAGCCAAAGCCCAACTGTGCGCTGAAGGTTTCGTTGAAACCATAAACGAAGCGCAGGCTACCCCTGGGAAAGTTTACCTCAATGGGAGATCAACCCCCGCTGCAATGGGAAGATCGTAGTTGACATTACCCCCCGCGAAGGTGACGCCGAGGGTCCATCTGTTATTGTCAAATGCAAAATTGGCTGCACCTCCGAAAAGCTGCGTACTGTTATTCGTTGCGACGTAGGCTATTTTAAAACCAGACGGGCGCCAGCCGTGATAATTGAATAGATATCCCGCACCGGGTATCACACCGCTCCAGATTTTATCATTGCTGAAGGGAATCGGCACCGCGATGAAGGTCCCATTCCAAACTCTGGCGTCAACTTCAGAAATCGTTTCGTTATCTACGCTTGTGGCGGAGACGATTGGGGCGACGGCATGTACCGTTTAAGGGCAAAGAAAGACGGCATATACACGAGCCAAACCGAAAGAGGTGTTCTGCAGCGCCTTTGAAAACTCTTCAATTTCCAAGATGCGCTAGGTTCAGGAAAACCACTCTAAGCCAGTTCGAAAGGCTCATGAATGACATCCATCATAATCCTGAAGTCCAGCGGTTTCATCATCAAGATCAAACGACTAAACACCATTTTGATATATGCACAATGCACTTTTGTTACCTATGCGCTCCAGTCTAAACTCTGCTGTAACATAGCTGTCAACGACTATAAAATACGTTATGTTGGCACGGCGACGTAGAATAGATACGACCAGTTTGGCCCACACATACTTCAAAGTGCCAAAAACATGTGATCTGAGTTTCTGTGCCTAGATACAAGCCTAGTCTTTTTTGGCGCGATGTTGGGTGTATTCCAAGGCTAGATTTTCAAAGCCTCGATTGCGGAATTTCCTTGCCATGATCGCGATTGCATGGGCAGTCCGCGGACAATAACAAAACCGTGGGGCGGCAGCAGTGTGATAGAGTAAGGTCGCTGCTAAATCGCCGTTGGTTAAAACTGCAGCCAACGCGATCTTGAAATCCATCATACGGTGGCTCGATGAGTTGAATTTCTACTGTGCGACGTCCGCTAAAAGCTGTGAGCAAAACGTGAAAACGAGGGACGGTGTCGTAAAAACTAATTCAAGTTGATCCGCTTATTCAACAATCAGTGGATCCTTTCCGCGAGTTTCTGTTTTTAAGAGCTCGGTCCGGATAGATTAACCTATGACGACCTGGACCTTTGTGCCGATTACACTGATCGAGCCCGAACCGCCTGTGATAACCTGTTCGGAAAAGGAACCCTCTACTCTGTCTGCCACAACAAGGTCATATGTGCCGCTTGGCACGTTGGAGATATCGACCATGATTGTACCACCGCAAGTAAAAGAAGATACTATGTCAGGCGCATCTGTCCCTTTGATACCGGTCCTGAACTCTCGTACTTGAGGGAGCGCACCATACGCTGCCGTGAACTTAATTGTCCCACCTCCGTCGACCTTGAGAGAAGCCGAGGCGCCGCCCGAGCCATCGAATCCCGCCAGGAGGCTATCGCCGATCAGTTCAACACTTGCTCCGCTAGAGACTGTCCAGGAGGAGGCTGCGCCGTCAGCAAAGGCGAAAACCAGTTCTTCATATCCCGCGACAACGTTGAGTGATCCTGACAAAAGCCCCTTGTTCAAAAGCCGCCCTCCATTGACAGTGATGACGTTGGAGTTAGTCACTTTGCCACCGAGCCAGAGCTGTTCGCCACCGCTTTCCTGCTCTAGCAAGAACGCACAGCCGTCGATTTCATCGACTTCTAGACAACCCCCAAATAGTGTAATCGTCTCGCCTTGAAGCGCTTTGATCCTTCCGCAGTGAGCGTAGGAATAATTGAAAAAGCGATCGAGGCCACGCAGGTTCACATCGTCAATATGGTTTTCTCCCGGGATGTCATCGGTGTCCCAATTACCTGCCTGATCCCAGCGCAGCCCATCCTTGTGCGTTGGTGCTATTGCGTTACATGTCGCTGCGGACATACGTTCGGTCAGTGTTAGGTATCGAGCTGTCAGGCCCCAACGAACAGATGATCTTATATGACGAAGTAAGCGAATTCTATCATTTTCGTATTCTTCAATCAGCCAGTCGAGATATTCATCACGCGTTGGATTGCCGCCCATGAGGCTGGCGGCCCATTTTCGAATTGTAATATCGTTTATGATCGATGCGTCAACTGAACCTTGATTGCTCTGACCGTAGCGATTGAACACGACCCAATCCCGCCCGCCTTCAACGAAACTTGCGTGCTGGTCGTCGATGTCCCCATTGTTCGTTTTCGCTGAATAGTCCGCAATGCCCATTTTGGTCTGATAGGCTGCGGGAATATTGATGACATCGCCCATGGGCTTTTCGTCTGGAGTGTTTGGATCAATGCTGTGCGCCATTAGAGTTCGAGTGAACGACAGCTGATCATTGTTCAAATCCACACCCTTGTTGGATGGTACAGCACCGAAAGGCCCACTTAGTTCTTTGGTTCTATACTCAAACGTTACTTTGTATCCTGCGCCAAGGAAAAGGGCGAGATCCACA
>JBCCNY010000011.1:0-20653 GCA_039025595.1 Pseudomonadota bacterium
CACGATCGCCTCCAGCGTTTCCATGATCCCCTCGCCCGTCTTGGCCGAGACCGGGATCGCACCCGAGGCGTCAATGCCGATCACATCCTCGATCTGCTCGGCCACCCGATCAATGTCAGAGGCAGGCAGGTCAATCTTGTTGAGCACCGGCACGATCTCATGATCGGCATCAATCGCCTGATAGACATTAGCGAGCGTCTGCGCCTCGACCCCCTGCGTGCTGTCCACGACCAGCAAGGACCCCTCCACCGCGCGCATCGACCGCGACACCTCATAGGCGAAATCCACATGCCCCGGCGTGTCGATGAGGTTGAGCACATATTGCTCGCCGTTCTGGGCGGTGTAGTCGATCCGCACGGTGTTGGCCTTGATTGTGATCCCGCGCTCGCGCTCGATATCCATGCTGTCGAGCAACTGCTCCTTCATATCCCGATCCGCCACCGTGTTGGTGGACTGGATCAGACGGTCAGCAAGCGTCGATTTCCCGTGGTCGATATGCGCCACGATAGAGAAATTGCGGATATGGCTGAGCGGTGTCATGGCGCCTGCGTCACTGGTTGGATTGTGTGGGATGTAGCGGAAGGGTGCCCACCGGTCCAGCACCCGATTGCACCGGGCGCGCCGATATGTCAGCACGTCGCAGGGTCAGGAACTCATGCCTTCCGAAAACGGCAGAACAGGCGGGAAACGCGATGAAAATCACCCCAGCCTTGGCAATAGGCGCCGGCGTCGGTGTCGCGGTCGGCACCGCGACGGGCAATTGGGGCACCGGCATCGCCGTGGGCATCGGCGTGGCGGTCGCGATGGCCGTGGCCTTCAGACAGCGGCAGTAGATCTGGCGGAGCTTTAACGCTAGCCGAGCTTTTACTTCCCGTGGTCTATATGCCCCGCAATGGAAAAATTGCGGATGTGGCTGAGCGGTGTCATGGTCGGGATATGGAAGGGTTTGTGAGAGCGGTCAAGCGGTGGCTTTGACACGGGTTGGAAACGGTGTGCCGCGTGGCGGTTGAGACGAAACAAGAGTTTCATGAGTGGTTGCGAACGCAGCCACTGCACCTGTGCGTACTGATTGCGGCTCGGGCCGCAGCGCGTGTTTTCCCAATTATCACTAATCCCTACGCAATAAACGCAGAATCCAGCCTGCTTGCTCTTTTCTTGACCAAATGTACCCTGATCTCGGGTGCACAGGCGAGGTTGCAAGCCGCCGGGCTCAGAAACAGAGCTTCTCGGGCGTACCTCCAAACCGCCGATGTATCTCGCTATGACTCCGAGACAGGGTACGCTGAAGCCTCAAATTCCTGCGTATTGGCCGCTCTTGCTGCCGCTGAGCTAGATTATGGACAAGCCTATTCCGCCACCGATACTGCGGCAGATGCTATGCAAGAAGTATTCGGCGCCGGGAGTTGTAAGAGAACTTTCGCCGCGACCTTCATCGATACAGAATTAGACTTCGGATCACTTCTGCAAACGCCGATTTGGCATCAGCCGAAAGAGCCGGACTGGTTTTCAAACGTACTTCGGAGTCGACCCAACTACTAGAGAGTGACCCCGACTGGGCCTTCTGGCGCGACTGGTATCAGGGCTGGCTGACCGGCAATCACATCGACTGGGAAATACAACGGCGCGTGGCGCTGATCGAGGAGCCGATCTGGGAGGCCGGACCTACGGCGGTAGCAGCGGAGATTGAGAAAATCAGAGCCGCGTTCGACGTTGAAAAAGGCGCGCGGGATTTGGAACAGGCAGCGGCATTGTCGCCTGAAGCGCAGCGTGGAATTGGGGATAACAAACCGCCCGGCCCGATTGATGATCTGCCAAACACCGCGAATGAGGTTACGGTAATTTGGGCCGTAGCGCAGGAACTGGAGGCGCAGGCCAAACTCGGCAAACCGGATAGAAGCCGGGTGGTGCGAGCGCGTGATGCGCTGGTCCTTGTCCTTAAAAATTGCGGGCTTTGGATGGCCAAGAAGATTGATCTAGCCATCGATATGTCAATCAAAACCACTGTGCCAACCGCTGTGGGGGCTGGCGCGCTTTGGATTACGAACAATCAAGACAAGCTCTGGACGCTTTGGGAAGCAGTTGAGAGATGGCTGTCGCTAATGCCTTAGTCTACCGCGCCAATAAATGTCGCGCCATCGGCTGGTCTCGGATTGGCGACCTTCTCTTTGGTCAGCGCTCTTCATCTCATCCACTTCCGCCTAACCTTAGATCAACGCGCCCAACATCACCCAATCGCCGGTCCGGGGGCAGGCCCGGCGATAGGCCCGGCGATGGCGCGGCGGCTTCGCCTTGATTCCGCACTTTTTTGCTTTTGAACCTTTGTGAGTATGGTCACTTCGAAAGAGCTGTTAGTGTTCTGCAAAAAAGGACGAGCCGATGAGACGTTTGACCCTGCTGATCGCCATGTTGCTTGGCACCACCGTCAGCGCCGATGAAAAAACCGTGCCGCTGGGGCCTAATCCTGTGATGGCAGGGGGAATCTTTGATCGAGGTGGCGGGGGGATCACCGTGGCCGCGGAACTGCGCGAGACGGTCGATGGGCAGATGGCCGTCTGTGGCGTCTGGGCGCGCAGCAGGCAGCTCAATGCCTATGCCCGGATTGGTGCGCGGGACACATTGGTGCCGGCGCTGATCCGAGTGAATGGCAACGTTGTGCGCCGCGATCTGCGTGTCTTTCCGCGCGTCGCTGCGGCAGACAGCTATGCCGGTGCGCCTGCGCGCTGCGTGACAACCGGGCTCACCTGGCGACCCGATGCGCCGATGGAGGTCTCGGTCCCGCGCCAGATCGTGCACCAGAACGGGCGGAGCGACAACGGCGGCGGCTTTCGCCTGATACTGAACCGAACGGACGAACCCAATCCCGCACTGCGGCGTGGCTCGCTTTTGCCCGAAAGCTGGACAAATTTGCGCTTCGGTGTTGGAGGGTAACCTGCGCTCAGTCACTTTTGATCGAGTTGCATTGAAATTTTAATCAAATTGGTGCATGCCGGTTGGCGAGTGAGTTGAGCCATGTGTCACGATTTCCCCCGGCAGAGGGGCGGGCCCGGCGAAATTGAGAGCAGGATATCTGAGATGAAGAAAGTGATTGCGATTATCACATTGTCCGTGGTGGCCGCGTGCAGCTCGCCAGAGCGGTTCTCGACCAAAACCTCGCCGCTTGTGACGCGCGCCGCACCGAGCACACCGCTGACGGCCAATGGTCCTCTGAAACGGGCGTGCCTCGCCTCTGACAGGCAAGCCCGGTCCCGCGCTCTGTGTGGCTGTATCCAGGCCGCTGCTAACCAGACCCTGACCGTGAACCAGCAACAGCGGGCCGTCAGCTTTTACGGCAATCTCAGCCGAGCACAGGAAGTTCGGCAATCGGACCGCAATGCGGACGAAGCGTTCTGGAACGCCTACCGCACCTACGGAGAACGGGCAGAGCGGATGTGTCAGACCCTCTAGGCTAAGGACGACGCCACTTTAGACTAGTTCTTCAGCCGGTACCCCGACCGGAACAAGGCCCATGTCAGGATGCCGACCGAAAGGGTTGAAACAGATAAAATCGCCAGGCCAAGCGCCGGCGACGAATCTGATACGCCGATCAAGCCGTAGCGACCACCGTCGATGAGGTAAAAAACCGGATTGAGATGGCTGATGAGGTTCAGCACAGGCGGTAAATCCTGAACCGAGTAAAACGTGCCGGACAGAAATGCCAACGGTGTCACGATGAAATTCGTGATTGCGGCCATTTGGTCGAATTTGTTGGCCATGATCCCCGCAATAAGACCGAGCGCCCCCAGAAAGGCCCCGCCCATCAGCACAAAAGCAATCAGGTAAAAAGGATGAGACGGCGTGATATCCAGAACAAGAGCGAAGGCCAGACCCGTGCTGAGTGCGACAACCGCGCCGCGCGCCACGGCTCCGGACAGATAACCCAATACCAGTTCCAAGGGCGAAAGCGGCGGCATGAGTGTATCGACAATATTGCCCTGGATTTTGGCGATGACGACAGACGAGGACGCGTTGGCAAAGGCATTTTGAATAACGCTCATCATCAGGATGCCCGGCGCGATAAATGTCGTGAAGTCGACCCCCATCACGTCGCCCCGGCGTGATCCGATCGCGATCGAGAAAATCAACAAGAAAAGACCAGCCGTCACCAGTGGCGCCATCACCGTTTGGGTCCAGACGGCCATGAAACGCTGAACCTCGCGCTGTACTAGCGTGGCCAGTCCAAGCCAGTTCACCCGGCCAAAGCGCCGCTGGCCGACGTATTGAAAGCCCTTCATTCTGAGCCCCCTGTTGCAAATCCGGCTCGTCCCGCGAGCTATCGCCTTGTCACCCGCCGTGCAACCGCTAGAATAGTGTTTCGCGCGGGCTTGAGGCTGGTGCGAGCTAATGCAGGCCCAAGCAGGAAAGGTTGGCGATGTCCTGGAACGACGAGCGCGTGGAACTTCTCAAAAAGATGTGGAGCGAAGGTCAGTCCGCCAGTCAGATCGCAAAAGAACTGGGTGGCGTGACACGCAACGCGGTCATTGGCAAGGTCCATCGACTGGGCTTGAGCAATCGAAATGGGTCTGGTGCGCAGGGCGGCGACGGAGCCTCGTCAGCCAAACCAACCAGAGCCAAAGCCACGGCAAAGCCTGCCAGTAGAGCGAAGGCCGCGGCTCAAACGACCGTCGAGAAAGCACCGCTAGAAGCGCCCGTCACACGGATCAAGCCGATCATCCCGGCAGGACAACCTTTGCCCCCTCAGCCTTCGGCGAACGAGATTGATCCCGAAGCGCTGGCCAAGGTGAACGAGATCGAAAAAAAGGCCAAAAGACTGTCACTGATGGAACTGACCGAACGAACCTGCAAATGGCCCGTCGGCGACCCCGCAACGGATAACTTTTGGTTCTGCGGCTTACCGGTCCAGGCAGGAAAACCCTACTGCGAGGCCCATGTCGGCGTGGCGTTTCAACCCATGAGCGCAAGGCGCGACCGTAGACGCTAGACAGAATGTCGACCGACTTGAGGAAAAGTGGCGCGCGAGGGCAACATAACGGCGAACCGACACGATTTGGATAGCAGGACTTGTGAAGTTGCTTTGGCCGATATCAACGTCTCGAAAATGACGAGGGGTCAAAGATCACGGTCAATCTTTTGATTTCGACGATTGCAAATGCTTAACATCCTGAACGCGCATGAATGTGCCCGCTTCAATTGGTGCCTCGATCCGGGAAAACGATGGACTGGCTGGAATTCATCCTCGCGTTTCTCGCCTTTTTTGCCAGCCATTTGGGGCCAACCCGTCCTGGTATTCGGACGCGACTAGTGGCGGTGTTCGGCGCCCGGGGTTTCACGATCACCTACTCCGTACTGTCCCTCGTCGTGTTGGTCTGGCTGATCGGGGCCGCCGGACGCGCGCCATATCTGCAGCTTTGGCCGTGGGCGCCTTGGCAGGTTCACGGAACGCATCTGGCCCTACTCGCGAGTTGTCTGATCCTCAGCCTGTCTGTCGGAAGACCCAACCCGTTCTCTTTCGGTGGCGGTACGAATTTGTTTGACCCGAAAAAGCCTGGACTTGTGCGTTGGATGCGTCATCCAATTCTGATCGCGCTCGCGCTTTGGTCTGCCGCGCATCTGCTGGTCAATGGCGCGCTCGCCCATGTCATTCTGTTCGGGCTGTTTCTCGCGTTTTCCCTTCTCGGACAGCGCATCATAGACCAGCGTAACAGACGACAGATGGGAGCAGAATGGGAGAGGCTTAATAAGGCACGACGTTCTGACTCTGACCTTCTATCTGCCTTTGGTAAACGCGAATTCGCGCTACGCACGAGCGCGGGCGCGCTCTTTTATGCGACACTTGTGCATCTACACCCCGTACTCTTCGGGGTCAGCGCAATCCTCTAGCGCTTGACCTCACCTGTAGACCACACCAAATCGGCTTCATGATACCGATCAGAGACCACAACCCCTCGAACAGAACACCTTATGTCACTTACGCGCTTATCGCGCTCAATGTCGTTATCTTTCTGGCCTACTGGCCGCTCTTCGATCAGCCGCGCGCGTTGATGGCCTTCTATGACGTCTACGCAATGGTACCCGCACAAGTCAGTACACGAGGCGAGTTCGGCACATTGCTGAGTTCCATGTTCTTGCATGGGGGCTGGTTGCATCTGGGCGGTAACATGCTGTTTCTGTGGATTTATGGCGACAACATGGAAGACGAGATGGGCCATCTGGGTTTTCTCCTTTTTTACCTGGCATCGGGTCTCGCTGCCGCTGTTGCGCATTACATCGCAGCCCCCATGAGCCAGGTGCCCACGGTCGGGGCCTCAGGCGCGATTGCCGGCGTGATGGGGGGATATCTTCTACTCTTTCCGAAGGCGCGGATCGATATCCTGTTTTTCATAATCATACTCATCCGGATCTTTACCCTTCCGGCCTGGGTCGTGCTGGCAATTTGGTTTGCATTGCAGATCTTTGGCGGCATAGGCGCAGACCTCTCAACAGGGGGCGTGGCCTATTGGGCGCATGCCGGTGGCTTTCTGGCCGGGATCGTGCTGACGCTGCCGCTGTTTGTGCGACTGGGCGGGCCCGGCTTTTGGGCGCGCACACACGGCCACCCGCCTTATCCCGAGGCACGCTACAAATACGGACGTACATCAGTGCCGCAGGTCCCGCGCCGGTAACCGCTCTTCGCGCGTAGCGTCCAAGACGCATGATGCACCCGGAGCTTAACTTGCCAAAAATACTCAAATCCCCCCAAAAATCCTGCAGAGGCCAAATCGTCTTGCATATGCCGAGACGGTCACGCGTCGCGAACAACCGCGGCGAATTTGTCAAAAATGACCTCATTGGCCGCGACAACATCACCGGTTTCCAAAAGCTGCGAGCCAGGTGTAATCGCTTCCGCCAAGCCGCCCGCTTCCTGCACAAGGATCAGTCCGGCGGCAATGTCCCACGCCTGAAGTCTGCGCTCCCAGAACCCGTCATATCGACCGGCCGCAACATAGGCGAGGTCCAGCGCTGCCGACCCCCAGCGCCGCACGCCCGCGCAAGTGGGCATCAACCGCGCTAAATCCCGAAGCGTTGCGGGCAAATCCCCATGCCCTCCGAACGGGACACCTGTGGCAAAGATCGACTCGATCATTCGGCTGCGGCTTGAGACACGAAGGCGCGTGTCGTTGAGCCACGCTCCCTCACCCTTCTCGGCAAAAAACATCTCGTCTTTGGCGGCGTCATAGACCACGCCCGCCACGATCTTGCCCTTGTGTTCCAGCCCAATCGAAATAGCCCAATGCGGCAGACCGTGCAGGAAATTCGTGGTGCCATCGAGCGGGTCAACAATCCAGCGCCGCGTGGGGTCCGCGCCCGCCTCGCCACCGCCTTCCTCGCCCAGCCAGCCATAGGTCGGGCGCGCCTCCATCAGGGTCTCCTTGACGATCGTTTCGGCGGCGATATCAGCGCGGCTGACAAAATCGCCCGCGCCCTTCATGCTGACCTGAAGATTCTCTACTTCGCGGAAGTCTTTGACGAGCGAGCGTCCTGCCCTGCGCGCCGCTTTGATCATCACATTCAGATTGGCACTGCCTTGCATGGCCCGGGCTCCTATCAGTCAGGCCGCGCGTATACGCGCAGGGCACCAGGGTGACAAGATAACGTCGTAGTATTGGACATCTGGACTTGAGCATTTGCGGCAAACGTCGGTTCTGAGCCCGGATGCGCTTGTGCGAGAAAGCGGCCCTAAATCGCAAAACCGGCAGAATTGGGCGAAGCGGCTCGGCATTTACGCGCCGGTTTTCGCAGCCGGTATTTGTTACTAGACACGAAAAGACTGCGTCACATACGCTCGGCGCAAACTACCTGACATGTAATTTGCACAGGATTGATACCATGAAACGCATTGCTGCCACGGTGTCTTCGCTTGCCATATGCGCAGCAACTGCGCTTTCGGCTCAAGACAGCGAACGTCCTAACATTCTTGTCATTTGGGGTGACGATATCGGCATGTGGAATATCTCTGCCTATCACCGAGGCATGATGTGCTGCGAAACACCGAACATCGACCGGATCGCGAATGACGGCCTTCTGTTTATGGATCACTACGCGCACGCATCCTGCACAGCGGGTCGCGCTGCTTTCATTACCGGGCAATACCCGATCCGGACCGGTCTCTCGACCGTGGGGTTGCCGGGCGCCGAGCAAGGTCTTCAAGCTGAGGATCCAACATTGGCGACAATGTTGCAGGCTATTGGTTATCGCACCGGGCAATTTGGAAAAAACCACCTTGGTGATCGCGATGAGCACCTTCCGACAGCGCATGGTTTTGATGAGTTCTTTGGCATTCTGTACCACCTGAATGCGGGCGAATATCTGGAGCAAGCCGACTATCCTACCGAGTTATTCGAGGCGTCACCCTTCGCTCAACGCGGTGTGATCCATTCCTTCGCGGCGGAAGACGGCGGTGACCAGCAGATAGAGGATCTCGGGCATTTCGGAACGGAGCGTCAGCGCACGCTGGATCAAGAGGTGATGGAGGAAAGCACGCGCTTTATTCGGGATGCCGTCGAAGACGATGAGCCTTTTTTTGTCTGGCACAACACCACGCGCATGCACTATCGAACCAACCTCACAGAGGGATACGATGGCATTACCGGTACCGGCAATGTCTTTGCTGATGGCATGGTTGAGCTCGATGACGATGTCGGAGAGCTGCTCGACTTGTTGGAAGAACTGGGCGTAGATGAAAACACCGTCGTGATGTTCTCAACAGACAACGGCGCGGCATCGAATTCGTGGCCGGATGGTGGCAATCATCCTTTCCGCGGAGAAAAGGGTGTCGGCGGCTATGAAGGCGGCTTCAAGGTTCCTGCGATGATCAAGTGGCCCGGCGTGGTGAAGCCAGGTACGACATCGGGCGAATTGATGACCATGGAGGATTGGGTTCCGACTATTATGGCGTTGCTTGGACAGCCAGATCTGAAGGACGACCTTTTAGTCGGTACTGAAATCGGTGGAGTAGCATATAACGTGAAAATCGACGGTTTCGATCAAACACAGGTGTTGAATGGTGAGGGCCCATCGAACCGCGACTTCTTTCCGTTCTTCACCGAGACGACCTTTCACGGCCTCCGTTTTGGTGAATGGAAATTCCTTTTCACCGAGCAAGACACTTGGTTTAACGGCATCCAGAACCAACTCGTGACCCCGCTTATCACACGTCTGGACCTCGACCCGTTTGAGAGGTTTCACGAAACCAGAGGCTTTGACGAGTGGCAGGAAAACCGCTCATGGGTGTTCGGTCCCGCCGCAGTAGTCACACAGCAGTTTTTCGCATCTTTCGAGGCGTTTCCGCCACGGCAGGAGAGCTTTGATTTGGATGTGCAAGCTATAATGGACGCTATGATGGATCCCTCCGGGCGATAGTGAGAAAACCCTTAGGAGCGGATGTGCTTTGTCTCCGTTTGAGTGATGCACTAGCTACAGAGCACTCGGCATGTTTTTCATCTGCCGCAATGCCGGACTTATTGGCGAGTTTCTTTACACAATTAAGGTAGATTGCCGGGTCGCGGAGGTCGCTGACTCGGTTGGACAAAACTTGGGGTCAACCCTAGAGCAACAAGACACGCAAAACAGCAAAAGACAGCTTTGTCCGCAGAGCGGTTGTTTATCTTGGTTAGCAGCGCTGCTCTGCACCGATTTGTTACGCAAATCGCAAAGTCGTCGATCTGCATGAGAATGACCGACGGATCAGAGGCCCCTGCAACGGTCCAACAGCCAGTTTCGAAACGCCCGGGCGGACGGGCGGAGCGCTGCGCGATCTTGATAGACGAGGTGATAGGCCTCCCACCCTTCTACGGACAGACCCGGCAGGCAGGGCACCAAACCCGCTTCTTCCATCGCCAGATCGCTGACCGGCGCGCGGGCCAGCGCAATACCCGCTCCTGCCCGTGCTAGGCCAAAGGCCATCAGCGTTGTGTCGGTGAAAATCATCCGTGGTACGGCGGCAGGCTGTCCAAGAGCCTCAAAGATCATCGGCCAACCCGCGCGATGCGAATTCACCTCGATTAACGATTGATCCAACAAATCCCCAGGCGTTCTGATCCGCTGTGCCACATCGGGCGGTGCCACCGGACAAAGCGCTTCGCCCAGGAGACGATCGCTATCACCTCGAAAGGGTGTGGGATCCCCGTGCACGATGCGCAGATCGCTGACACCCACGGTGAAATCATAGGGCATATTCCCGGTGGTCAGGTTGAGCATGATACCCGGATGAGCAGAGGTGAAATCGGCATAGCCACGCGCCAGAACACCGTGCGCAAAAAGCAGAACCGCCTGAACGTAGAGCGGCTGCACGCGGGCCGGGCCGAATAGCCCCTCGGTCGTGCTCTGGAGCGTCAGCATCGCCTGCTGCACACCGGGCAAATAGGCCCGGCCCTGATCGGTGAGGCGAACCGCATGTGCCTGCCTTTCGAAGAGCGCTGCACCCAGGCGCTCTTCCAGCGCGCGCACCTGCTGACTGACAGCCGCAGCCGACATGTTGAGTTCTTCGGCCGCCCGGGCAAAACTCTCGCAGCGCGCAGCCGCCTCGAAAACGCGAAGCCAGTTGAGGGAGGGAAGAGGCGCGGTCATGCTCCCAGACTAAGCAAAACTTAGCCTCAGCGTCCAGCATCCCCGTTCTGTTATTCGAAGGCCCTGGGTTAGGCTTCGTGAACCAATTGACCGGACGCCACCCCATGACAGCCACCCGCCCTCGCAAAGCGCGCAAGATCTGGAATTACACGCCCGAGCTGCCGCTCAAGCTCGCGCCCTATTGGGACTGGCCGATGCGCCCGCTCGCTTCTCTCATGTATCTTTTGCGCAGCTGGAACCCGGTGGCGCAACGAGCGCTCTTTTTGCTCGCCGCAATTGCCGTCTGGACGTGGTGGAGCCCGGCCATCGAAGAGGCGCAGAAACTGGCCTTCGGATGGATCTTCGAGATCTGGCTGCGAAACTTAATCATCCTGCTCGTTGTTGCAGGCGGGCTGCATCTGGCGCTCTGGAAGTTTCGTACCCAGCAGGATGAGTATCGCTACGACATGAAGCCGATGGCAAAGGGCGCCAAGATCTTCACCTTCAAAAACCAGGTCTGGGACAACATGTTCTGGACGCTGGGACCGGCGCTGGCCTTTGCCACCTTCTGGGAGGCGCTGATGTGGCATGCCTATGCCAATGGCTGGGCCAGCATGGTCACCTTCCAATCCAACCCGGTCTGGTTCGTGGTGCTGATTTTTCTGGTCCCGATCTGGGCGGGCTTTCACTTCTACTGGCTGCACCGCGCGTTGCATGTTGGCAAGCTCTATACCTGGATACATTCCTGGCATCACAAGAACGTCAATACGGGGCCTTGGTCGGGTCTGGCCATGCATCCGGTGGAGAGCTTTTTCTTGATGTTCGACACGATGATCTTCTTCCTGCTCTCCGCGCATCCGATCCACGTACTCTTCCTGATCTTCCACCATTTGATCGGCGCGCCAACCTCACATGCCGGATTTGAGAACATCAATCTGGGCAAGGCGGCCAAATTCGGCCTAGGCGACTTCTTCCATCAGTTGCACCATCGATTTTTTGACTGCAATTACGGCACGTGGGAGACGCCCTGGGACAGGTGGTTTAACACCTTTCACGATGGCACGCCGGAAGGTGATGCCGCGATGAAAGAGCGCCGGCGGCGGATCTGGGAAGCCTCCCAAAATCAACCTGCAGAATAGCACCTAGGAGACGAACCATGCTCGATAGCCAAAATCTGACCGAAGGTCGCCTCAGCGAGGCACAAACCGCGCAATACTGGCGAGACGGTTACTTGTTTCCCGTTCCCGTGATGGACGCTGCGGAGGCCGCGACCCATCGCTCAGAGCTGGAGGTCATGGAAGCAGAGTATAAGGACTGGAAAGCACGCGGCCTACCCCTTCCGCTTGCGACCTACAAACGTATCAACTCGCATTGCGTAGTCCCACTTGCGCATCAGATTGCCGCCGACCCGCGAGTGCTGGATGTAATCGAGGGCATCCTCGGCCCTGATCTTTTGATCTGGAGCGTCGAATTCTTCATCAAAGAAGCAAAATCGAAATCCATCGTCTCAATGCACCAGGACCTGACCTATTGGGGCTTTGGCGCGGTGGATCATCTGCTCACAGCATGGATCGCGCTTTCGCCCGCGACGCAAAGCTCGGGCTGCATGAACTTCGTGAATGGTAGCCATAAAAACCCGATCCTGCCCCATAACGACACCAGCGATGCCGACAACCTGCTGTCGCGCGGTCAGGAAATTCAGGTCGATGTTGCCGATGAAGACCGGGTTTACGCCGAATTGCAGCCTGGTCAGATGTCGCTCCATCACGGGTTGATGATCCACGGCTCGGGTCCGAATGTCAGCGAAGACCGTCGCATCGCAGTGGCCATTCGCTACTGCACTCCTCAGATTGCGCAGGAAGTCGCGACCAAGGATTACGCAATTCTCGCACGCGGCGCAGACAGGACGGGAAACTTCATCAATTTCACCCCACCAAGGTCGCTCTTTGCGCCCGAGGCGCTAAACCTCTATGAAGAGATAAGAGAGGCGCAGTCCGCCGCCCTGATGGACGGGGCCGCGACAGACACCAAAGGCTTTTATTCGTAAGCTCTACGCAAGAGGACGCCAAGCGATGGACAAGGTCAGCTTCACCCAGATGAAGGACGGTACCAAAGAGGATTATGAATTCCTCACAGCGCATGAGATTGACCACACCAAGCATACCGCGCGACGCCTGCTGAAAGCGCTGGTCGAGCTCGACGAGGGCCTCTCCGGTTATAAGATCACCCGGCTGGGTCATTCAGTACAATCGGCCACCCGCGCCTGGCGCGACGGGGCGGATATCGATTGGGTCGTCTCGGCGCTGTTGCACGACATCGGCGATATCTACGCGCCCTATAATCACGACGAATACGCTGCCACGATCCTTAAGCCTTTCGTGCGCGAGCAGTGCCGCTGGTGCGTGGAAACGCATGGCGATTTCCAGATGATCTATTACGGCCACCACCTTGAGGGCTTTGACGAGAACAAGCGCGATCGCCATAAAGACCACCGCTTCTTCAACGATTGCGCCGAATTCTGTGAGCGTTGGGATCAGGCGAGCTTTGACCCTGACTACGACAGTCTACCGCTCGAGTTCTTTGGGCCCATGGTCGAAGAGGTCTTTGCCCGCGAACCCTATTCCAAAGACGTCATCGATTGGGACGCTCGCAAACCCCTCGTCGACCCAGAGGTCGCCGCCACACGCGGTTGATCCGGCATATTTGCGAGCAGATTACTAAAACCCGGATATGCGAGACCGCGGTCGGTCTATCTGACTGCGCGTTGTCAGATGCTCCATCGTGTCCAACGGAGTTGCTGGGCTTGCCAGCAGACCAAAGCCTAATCTGGCACTCTCGGCCGTTGCGACTTGGCTGCATTGTGTTTTAGGGTTGACAGCCGTCATGTTTTGGCCAGATCGCGGGCACATCTAGAGCATCGCGACAAATCGTACGCTCGGCAGCGTTTGGTTTAGATTTAGGATACGACCCGCAGTAGTACGACGGGAAAGTACAGGACCCAGATGGACGATGCCATAAGCCACATTGCGACCCTTTCATGTTTCACTCACCCCTATGAGATCGAGGCGCTGGATGGTGGGATCACCAATGTGAATCTGAGCGTGCGCGACGGCGATCGACGTTTTGTTGTGCGACTGGGAACCGACATCGAGGAACACGGTGTAATGCGTTGGAACGAACTGGCGCTCAGCAAGGCGGCTGAGGCGGCCGGGATTTCACCCAGCGTGGTCCATCATGAGCCCGGTGTTCTCGTCCTCGATTTCATTGAGGGAACGACCTACGGCGAAGAAAATGTCCGCGACCCGGAGAACCTACCATGCATCATCGAGCTCGTGGCGCAAGCACACCGTGAACTGGGCGCACATTTGAAAACACCGATCCTCACCTTCTGGCCGTTTCAGGTCGTGCGTACCTATGCCACGCGTTTGATGGCGAATGACACAAGCCATGCCAGCGCGCTGCCGCAGCTGATGGCTGAAGCCGATAAGTTAGAAGCGGCGACCGGCCCCGTTGAGTTGGTGATCGGACATAACGATCTTTTGGCCGCGAACCTTTTGGATGATGGCGCGCGGCTTTGGCTGATCGATTGGGAATATGGCGGCTTCAACACGCCGCTTTTCGATCTTGCCGGTCTTGCCGGCAATAACGGGCTTTCCGAGACGCAAGAACGCGCCATGCTCGAGCAGTATTTTGACGCTCCACCAGAGCCGCGTTGGCGTCCTTACCAAGCGATGAAGTGCATTTCTCTGATGCGGGAAACACTTTGGTCCATGACATCCGAGATCCATTCCGAACTCGACTTCGACTATGCCGCCTACACCGCAGAAAACCTCGGACGGCTAAAGGCAGCTCTGGACGATTTTCGAAATAGCTGAGGCGCCTATGACCCTTCCTTCTTCTTCGAAGATCATTGTGATCGGCGGTGGCATTATCGGCTGTTCAACCGCCTACCATCTGGCGGCTTTGGGACAGGAGGTTTTGCTCGTCGAAAAGGCTAAGCTAACCTCGGGCTCCACATGGCACGCCGCAGGGCTCGTGGGGCAATTGCGCTCCAGTGCCAACATCACCCAGCTATTGGGCTATTCCATCGATCTCTATAACCGGCTCGAATCCGAAACGGGGCTTGCTACAGGCTGGAAGATGAATGGCGGGCTTCGGCTGGCCTGCAATTCGGAACGCTGGACCGAGGTCAAGCGGCAGGCCACGACCGCGCACAGCTTTGGCCTCGACATGCAACTTCTTACGCCACAGGAGGCGCAGGATCTCTGGCCCTTGATGGATATCTCCGACGTGGTGGGCGCAGCATTTCTGCCGACCGACGGACAGGCGAGCCCCTCTGACATCACCCAGGCGCTGGCCAAAGGTGCGCGCAAAGGCGGTGTTCAAATTGCGGAGGATTGTCCGGTGACGGCTGTTCTGACCGAAAAGGGTCGTCTGACGGGCATTCAAACACCGTTAGGCGAGGTTGCGTGCGAAAAGCTCGTGCTTTGCGCCGGTCAATGGACACGAGAGATTGCATCCACAATCGGGGTCACCGTGCCGCTCGTCTCTGTGGAGCATCAATACATGATCTCTGAGCCTTTCGGCGTCCCCTCAGATCTGCCGACGCTGCGCGATCCGGACCGTCTCACCTACTACAAAGAAGAAGTGGGCGGGCTCGTCATGGGCGGTTATGAGCCCAACCCGATCCCCTGGGCCAAAAATGGTGTGCCAGAGGGCTTCGACTTTCGGCTCCTGCCGTCGAATCTCGACCATTTCGAACAAATCGTGGAGCTCGCCATTCCACGCGTACCGTCACTTGAAAAAGCCGGGGTCAAGCAATTGCTGAACGGCCCGGAAAGCTTCACGCCCGACGGCAATTTTATCCTCGGCGAAGCGCCAGAAATGGCGAATGTTTTTGTCGGCGCGGGCTTTAATGCCTTTGGGATCGCTTCGGGGGGCGGTGCCGGAATGGCTTTGGCGGAATGGGTGGCCAAAGGCGAGCCGCCCTATGATCTTTGGCCTGTCGATATCCGCCGCTTTGGCCGTCCCCACACAGATACCGACTGGGTCAGAAGCCGCACGCTAGAGGCCTATGGCAAGCACTACACGATGGCCTGGCCGTCTGAAGAGCATGACAGCGGTCGCCCGTGCCGTCGCTCACCGCTCTATGACCGGTTGCGCGAGGCCGGGGCGGTTTTTGGTGAAAAGATGGGATGGGAGCGTCCGAACTGGTTTGCCGAACCCGGTGAAGAGGCCCGCGACATCTACACGTTTGAGCGTCCCAATTGGCACACTGCCGTAGGTCGTGAGCATCGGGCAGCGCGAGAGACAGCCGTGCTGATCGACCAGAGCTCTTTTGCGAAATTCATCCTGAAAGGGCCCGACGCCGAGGCAGCGCTGAGCTGGATTGCGGCAAACCGTGTCGACGGACCCGTTGGCAAGATCACTTACACCCAGATGTTGAACGACCGAGGCGGCATTGAGTGCGACCTGACCTGCGTCCGAACAGCGATTGATGAATACTACATTGTCACCGGCACGGGGTTCGCCACGCACGATTTCGATTGGATCCGACGGAATATCCCCGCGCGCCTCGACGCCCGACTTGTTGACCTGACGTCCGGATACGCGGTCCTGTCGCTTTTCGGTCCACATGCGCGCGATGTTTTGGCGACCGTGACCCATGCGGACGTGTCGAATGACGCGTTTCCATTTGCCACGATGCAGCGGATCGGCATCTCGGGCTGCCCGGTCATGGCTCTGCGCATCACCTATGTCGGTGAGCTCGGTTGGGAATTACACCTGCCCACGGAATACGCCGCGACCGTATTCGATGCACTGCATTGCGCGGGCGCTGAGCATGGCTTGAGGAATGCCGGATACCGCGCGATAGAAACGCTGCGGCTCGAAAAAGGTAACCGCGCCTGGGGCTCGGATATCGGGCCAGATCACACGCCGGATGAGGCCGGCTTGGGCTGGGCTTTGAAGCTCGAGACAAATACCGATTTCAAAGGCCGTGACGCAGTTCTGGCGCAACGCAATGCCGGTGTCTCAAAAATGCTCGCAACCTTCACAACACCCCCCGATGTGATCTTGTCGGGGCGCGAAACGATCTATCGGGATGGGACGCGGTGCGGCTGGTTATCGTCCGGCGGGTTTGGCCACACCCTGGGCAAGAGCATTGGCATGGGATATGTCCGCAACCCGGAGGGCGTGACAAAAGAGTCCGTTCTTTCCGGTGCTTACGAGCTTGAGGTGGCCACCCAACGCGTACCCGCCGAAATCTCCGTCAGCCCGCTCTTTGATCCGCAGATGAAACGCGTGAAGTCCTAGCCGGTTCCACAAGGGTGCGGACACGACAACATCTGGTCGCCCGGTACGAAAGAACGGCACTCAGCGGACCAACGCTGCTTTGATCGCGTCCACCATAGCGCGGGCCAATGGCTCGGGCGCTTGGTTGGACGTCTTGATCGACCGATAGGCCATCGGTAAATCGGGGAAGCCATCCGACAGATCCAACGCACGCACGCCGTCGCTCACACAGGACTTGGGCAGTATTCCCACGGCAAGTCCGGATCGAAGAGCGGCTTTGAGACTTGTGAAGCTACTGCTTTGAAAGACAACGTTATACGCGCGACCCGCATTGCTGAGAGCGGTGGCGGGTAGGTCCCGCCAGTAGCAAACCCGATCGAGAACAGCCAAAGGTACGGGCGCATCGCGCCACCAGACCGCGCCTGCGCGCGCCGCCCATACGATGGGCTCCACGCCAAGAGGTTCACCGCCAAGGTCATCCAGACCAGAGCAAACCGCCACGTCCAGCTCACCGGCTTGAATGGCGGCAGGATAGCCTGACGTGCATCCGGATCGGGCCAGCACCTGAACACCCGGATGGCTATGTGAAAACTCTGTCAAGATACGCTCCAATACACGCTCGTCGTAATCGTCAGGCAAGCCCAAGCGGATTGCGCCGGTCAGAGGCTCAAGAAATAGATTTGCCGCCTCTTTGATGTCAGACAGAATCGGATGAGCGCGCGCCAAAAGGGCCTCTCCGTCTGGTGTCAGCGCCATACCACGGACACTTCGCACGAACAGGGATGTCCCCAAACTCTGTTCTAGTTTGCGAAGCTGAACACTAATCGCCGATTGGGTTCGACCCAAGAGGTTTGCGGCGATGGTCAGATTTCCACATTCCGCGATGGTCGCAAAGGTATGAAGAAGGTCAGAATCAATTGGCAAGCGTTCGATTTTATTCATAAGCACGATCGTATAAATTCGTTTTTTCTGAAACAAGATGGAATCTACTCTGATTGGGAGTGAAAACTGCCGAGGCGCACAATGGACATCACACAAGCCGCGATATTGATCGTCATTGGCCTTGTTGGCGGTGTTTGGAACGCGATTGCGGGCGGTGCGACGCTCTTCACATTCCCGGCCCTGATGGCTGTGGGCCTGCCACCGGTGGTGGCAAACGCCACCAACTACCTCGCTCTGCTGCCCTCAAACGCAGCCGCTTTGCCCGCTTATCGCGAAGAACTGCGAGGTCTTGGAAGACAGCTTTTGCCTCTTTTGATCGTGTCAGGCCTTGGTGCGGTCGCCGGATCTGTCCTTCTGCTTTTTTCCGACCCCGACTTTTTTGTTGTTCTCATTCCCTTTTTGATCCTCGTCGCGACAGGCCTCTTTGCGTTTGGTGATGCAGTTCGATCCGGCATTCTGAGGATGGTTGGAGAAAACAGTGGCAGCTTGGCAGTCTATTCTGCTCTTTTTCTGTCCTCGATCTATGGCGGCTACTTCGGCGCGGGGCTGGGCATTATTCTGCTGGCAATCGCACAATTGATGGGGTTTTCTGATTTTCACATCGCGAACAGTATCAAGAATCTGTTGGCAACGAGTTTCACGATCCTGAGCATTCTCGTCTTCGGGATAGGCGGGTTGATCGCCTGGCCTCAGGCTATCGCCATGATGGTGGGCAGCACGATCGGCGGCTATGCTGGGGGCCGCCTCGCAAAGCGGGTGAATACGCGTTACCTGCGCGGCGCGGTGATTGGTTTCGGCCTTACTCTGTCACTCGTCTATTTCGCGCCCATGTTCGGTTGAGTGCGGCTGAGGTTTGGGGTTAGCGCCCATTCGTTTAGAGTTGGCACAGCTTCTATCGTCCGCGGTGCAGGTGCTCCGGAGATAATGAAAGACGCATTTCCATATCACTTTGTCGGCCCAATACTGGCTATCCTGTGCCACCAGCGCTCCAAGTCGCAGACGCTGCGCTGGCTGAGAGGCGCTTGTGACAATGTCGCGGTAATGGAGTGATTGAAACACCTCAAACAATCGACCGCGGCTCATACGGGGCACGCTACATCAAACTCTTTTGACCGGCCATCGTTTTACTGGTTGAACTGATTGAAAACAAAGGGGTTTGCCGATCGGCGACGGCGCCATGATGTACCGTCACGATCGACATTTCTGAAGCCGGAGGCAACCTCGCAGTGAATAGCGGCTTTCGTCAAAAATGCAGTCACCCAAACGAAGCGACACGCCCCATGTTTCTTTTGTTTTGAATTTTTTGCTGCATTGCAGCATAATATTGCTGCATTCGCGAACAAGCAAATGGAGTACCGATCGTGCCCAAAAAACAGATTGATATTGCACTGCAAGGCGGTGGATCACATGGCGCGTTTACTTGGGGGGTGCTTGATCGATTGCTGCAACTCGATGACCTAGACATTGTAGGCATTTCGGGTACCAGCGCTGGCGCCATGAACGCCGTTGCTCTGGCGCAAGGCCTGACGGAAGCGGGACCTGAGGGAGCACGTGATCTGCTTGAGCGTTATTGGACCCAAGTGAGCCGGGCCAGTCGCGCAAGCCCATTTAAACGAACTCTATGGGATAAACTGCGCGGCGACTGGAGTTTGGAATACTCGCCAGGCTTCATCATGTCTCAGTTTACAAAACAACTGGCATCGCCTTATCAGTTCAATCCTTTAGATATCAATCCACTAAGAGACCTGGTCGAGGAGTGCTTTGACTTTAACGTGGTCAACTCAGTGGAGGGCCCGCATATATTTCTGTCCGCGACAAATGTACGGACCGGGCGAACCAAGGTTTTTCGTCAACCGGATCTAAACGTCGACACCGTTATGGCATCGGCTTGTTTGCCCCACGTATTCAAGGCCGTTGAAATTGATGGCGAGGCCTATTGGGACGGCGGATACATGGGCAACCCACCGCTGTTCCCGTTGGTCGATGAAACAGATGCGCGCGATATCGTCATCGTACAGATCAATCCATTTGAGCGTCCAGATGTTCCCAGCACACCCTATGAGATCGAAAACCGGCTGAACGAAATTACGTTCAACGCAAGCCTTATGAAAGAACTCCGATCCATTGGGTTTCTGTGGGAGATCATAACACATGACAATCTGGACCGGGCCGCGTATCGCGATGCGCGGCTGCACCGCATCCACGCGTCCGATGCGATGTGCGAGCTCGGTGTTTCTAGCAAAATGAACGCGGAAATGGCCTTTCTGGAACATCTTTTTGAAATTGGTCGAGACGCTGCAGACGCATGGGTAACGTCGGCGTGGCCAGATGTCGGCAAGACATCAACATGGCGCCCCAAAGAGATTTTCGAAGAGAGCCTTCAGCCGGCGCACCTCGCAGAAGGCACTGATCGGGCGGCACAGGAATGATGGACGTCCTCGCTGTTCTGCTATCGCGCCTCTTGCTGATGTACTTCGCCTTCCGCGGGGTGACCTTGCTCATCCTCGCGCCGCTGCTTGCGCTGCTTGCGGCAGGGTTGACGGGCGCTCTGCTCTTTTGGCGAGCTTCACGCAGATCTTCATGACCAATACCGGCAACTTTATCATTTCATTTTTTCCGCTTTTCTTTCTTGGCGCGATCTTCGGCAAACTTATGGACGATAGCGGCTCGGCATGGTCCATCGCGCATTGGGTAATCGCGAAGCTGGGCGGTGATAAAGCTATCCTTGCGGTTGTTCTATGTTGTGCCGTGCTGACCTATAGCGGAGTATCTCTATTCGTTGTGGCCTTCGCGATCTATCCGATCGCGGCAGCACTTTTTCGCGACGCCGATATCC
>JBCCNY010000012.1:0-20019 GCA_039025595.1 Pseudomonadota bacterium
TCTGCGTGGCGATGCCATCGGATATTTCTTGCGGTGTCGGAGGGATGGGCGCCGCCGCGAGGCTGTCGGCCACGATAATCTCGGTTCGGGCATACATCAGCCACATCCCGATCGCGTAGCCGCCGATGCCGAAAAACGCCATGTGGCCCAGGCTGAGGATCCCGCAATAGCCCCAGACCAGATCCATCGCCAGCGCCACCAGACATAAGCAAAGCGTCTTGCCTAGCGTTTTGACAAACGATGTCGAAATCACCCCGATCCCGAACCCTTCCGCCAGCACACTTATGACGAGGGTGAACAATGCCAGCGCGGCGATGAATATCACAACAGATGGATGCCGGAGCATAAACGGCTTGCGGGGCAATCCGTCAAAGGCCACATCACTCATGCCCGTGCTCTTCTTCTTGCCGGAAATATCCTGGGGGAGCGCGAGGGGGCAACGCCCTCTCGCCCTGAACAATAGCCAAAAGAGCTCACCCAGGTCATCTCACGCCTCCGCCGCCCGACCCTTGAGCGCGATGATCCCGCGCGGTCGGAACTGGATGAAGAGGATGATGAAGAGGATCATATAGGTCTGCGCCGCCAGCGTGTTCGAAGGGTTGAGCCACTCGATCCCTTTTTGCATCGTGCCCACGAGTGATGCGCCCAAAAGCGTGCCCCAGATATTGCCAACCCCGCCGACCACAACGGTCATGAAGCTCTGAACGATATAATCCTGACCCATCTCTGAGGTGACCTTTGCATAAAGCCCGATCGCCACACCCGCGATACCGGCAATGCCGGAACCAAATCCGAAAGTCAGCATATTGATTTTGTCCGGATTGATCCCCATCGACGCCGCCATACGCGGATTTTGCGTCACGGCGCGCACCTCGAGGCCCAGACGGGTGCGGTTCATAACAAAGAGGAACAAGGCCAGAAACAGCAGAGCAAGAACGAAAATTGCGATCCGGATATAGCTGATTGAAATCACATCATTGAGCGCCCAGGATCCGTCCAGCCAATCCGGAGCGGTGAGCGGGCGTGCCTGGGTGCCGAAGATATTCTTTGCAATCTGTTGCAGCGCAATAGACACGCCGAAGGTGGCAAGCAGCGTCTCAAGCGGCCGGTGGTAGAGCCACCTGACAACAAGCCGTTCCATGGCGATCCCGGCCCCGAAGGTGACAGCGAAGGCGAGCGGGATTGCCACGATGATCGACAGTGTATGATCGGGAATAAAGAGCTGCACGACATAGCCGGTATAGGCGCCCATCATGATGAACTCGCCATGCGCCATATTGATGACGCCCATCACGCCAAAGGTGATGGCCAACCCAATCGCTGCCAGAAAATAGATCGAGGCCAACGAGACCCCGTCGAGCGCGAGATCGGCAAACCCGGCAAAGGCCACCTTGGCTTCGATATCCTCCAGGACAGCTTCAGCCGCCAGAGCCACGGGCAAGGGCGCTGCGACAAAGCGCTCCACATAGCGATAATAAAAAGCGATCTCGCCCAACCGAATGGGCGCAACAGATTCGGATGCGAGGCCTTGCGTGATGAGCGCCTGGTACGCCGCATCTCGGTCCTCCTCGTTATCCAGTCGGCCCGCAGGCAGGCCACCAACGCTGCCGTCTGACAGATTGGCCACCAGGATATCGCGCCTTTCCTGGCGCGTCATAACCGGTGCCGAAAGACCGGCATCAACCGCCAACTGATAAGCCGCCTCGATTGTCAGCCCCCGCTCTCCAGGCTGGATGTCGCGATCTCCAGTCTTCGGCAGGTAATCGGGCGCGTCCCGTGCCAGAACCCGTGTCGCGACTAGCGGGTTGAGCACCGCGCGCACATCCACACCAAGATCCCCAGCAAACCCGTTGATCGCGGCAATCCGTTCGTCATCGGTCTCGCCGAACTCGATTGTCAAAAGCCGTTCCAGACGCGTCATCCGCACGATCAGCGCAGGATCGGCCTCTTGCGTCATCACCTCTCGGAGGATGTCGAGTTGGCCTTCTTCCGCGTTGCGCGCAATCGCATCAAGCGCGGTCGCCCGCACCACAGGATCGGGATCGGTCAATTGAAAACGGACGAGGGCTGCACCGATCAGACGGCGCACGCCGCTATTGGGTTTAAGCTGGTCGAATTCATCATCTGCAACCGTTGCGATCTCCTGACCATCCGCCACATCAAAGATACGAATCGTGTCTCGGTCGATCTCTTCGGCAAACACGAAAAGCCCGCTTGTCTCGCTGCGCCAAAGCTCTTTGGACTGCCAACGTTCCAGAACCACCTGCGCCTCGGTCATGCCGCTTTGGGTCAAGGCGTCGATCGCGGGCTGCACGGTACGCCGCGACGCCTTCACGATCAGGTCCGCCTGATCCTGCAGCAGCAGCTGCATCGGCGCCTCATCCTGTTGGGACGCGGCAGGAAGCGCCATAAAAAACACTAAAAGAGACAAGAGAAATCGTTTGATCAAAGCAAAGCGCCCCCGCTCTTCATAAAACGGAGGGCGATGCCGCCCTCCGATCTCATTTCAGTTCCGTGGAGTGGTTCGTTAGTAGTTTGACTTCAGCTGGACGCAGGTCTCGGTCTCAGTGTTGAACATACCGCATCCAAGCTCTTTCCAGTCAGATTTGAGCACCGCGGATTCCGGCAGGAAATCTGTCCAGGCATCGCCGGGCACTTCATCGGTCTGGCTGATAATGTCGAACTGCCCGTCTTCCTGGATTTCACCAATCAAGACCGGCTTGGCCAGATGATGGTTGGGCAGCATGACCGCCGTGCCGCCTGTCAGATTGGGAAATTCCTGACCGTACATCGCCTCGCGAACCGCATCCACCTCCGTGCTTCTGGCGGTCTCAACTGCGTTCACCCACATATTGAAGCCGATGTAATGGGCCTCCATCGGGTCATTGGTCACACGTTCGTCGCCCATCCGCTCTTTCCAGGAGTCGATCCAAGCTTCATTGGCCTCAGTATCCGCCGACTGGAAGTAATTCCACGCCGCGAGGTGGCCCACAAGGTTTGTTGTATCGAGGCCCGAGAGCTCCTCTTCGCCCACGGAGAAGGCCACAACCGGGATATCGTCGGCAGAAATACCAGCCGCAGCGAGCTCTTTATAGAAGCCCACATTCGCGTCACCATTGATGGTCGAAATCACGCCGACCTTCTTACCATCCGCGCCTAGCGCTACGACATCGGCCACAATCTTCGACCAGTCGGAATGGCCAAATGGGGTATAATTGACGAAGATATCTTCCTCGGCGATGCCCTCTGCCAGCAGGTAGCTTTCCAGAATGTTGTTCGTAGTGCGCGGATAGACATAATCCGTTCCCAGCAGGGCGAACTTCTCAACTCCAAGTTCTTCCAGGAAGTAATCGGTGGCGGGGATCGCCTGCTGGTTCGGCGCCGCGCCTGTGTAGAACACATTCTTTGAGCTTTCCTCACCTTCATACTGTACCGGGTAAAAGAGGAGACCATTGAGTTCTTCGATCACCGGCAAAACGGATTTCCGGCTCACGCTGGTCCAGTTGCCAAAAATGACATCCACCTCGTGCACCGTTAGCAATTCACGTGCTTTCTCAGCGAAAAGCGGCCAGTCAGACGCAGGGTCCACGACGACAGCTTCGAGTTCGCAATCGAGGACGCCACCCGTTTTGTTCTGGATGTCGATCAGCATTTCCATTGTGTCTTTTAGCGTCGTCTCGGAAATCGCCATAGTGCCGGACAAAGAATGCAGCACGCCCACCTTGATCGGGCAATCCGCCGCGATGGCGGGCAGAGCACCGCCGAGCAGAAATGCGGCGCTTGTCGTTAAAAGTGTCTTTTTCATTAGTTTCCCTTCTGAACATCGCGTCAGAGCAAAAAGCTGAAAAGTGTTTTCCCCACATTTTCGTCTGGCGCATTTATTGATGCAGTAAGCTCTGTCGCAGGACATTCCGCGATCAAAAAAGCGCAAACTGATAGAAGGTGACGTTGCCGTGGTCGCCACCCGCGCTTCAGTGTTTGCGAAGCGTTTCGTCTGAGTCAGGGCCTGTCGCCCGGCAATTTTTCGCGAAGCCAGCTTTAGCCCGTTTTTTGTGCAGGTTTCGAATGGCGGGTCACTTTTTTAACAGCTTTGTGAAACGTCCGCTGATCAATCACAGCCACCCGCGGATACAGAGCCATTACGCGTGAGCGAACCGGCTTAGCCAATCAGAAATCCACGGCGCGCCGTCGCAGCCGATCTCCATCGCCAAGTCTTCGCGCCTTTGTGAAAGGCCGGTTTGCTAGGCTGCCTTTGACAATTCTCAAATCCAACAAAGCGCAATGTGTCAATTTTAGTTGACAGCATGGGAGGCTTGCATGCGTATTGTTCTGATCCACCCAAATTATCATTCCGGCGGCGCTGAAATCGCCGGGAACTGGCCACCGGCTTGGGTGGCCTATCTCGCCGGGCATCTCAGAACGGCCGGTTTCGATGATATTCATTTCATCGACGCGATGACAAACGAACTGGATGACGACGCGCTGCGCGAGCAACTCGTTGAATTGCAGCCCGACGTGGTTGGGACAACCGCGATCACTCCCTCCATTTACGTGGCCGAGCAAAGCCTGAAGATTGCCCAAGAGGTCTGCCCCGATGCGATCCGAGTGCTAGGCGGCGTGCATGCCACGTTCATGTACAAACAGGTTCTGTCAGAGGCACCCTGGGTCGATGTTATTGTGCGCGGCGAAGGCGAAGAGATCTTTCAGAACCTCATCCGCTGCATTGCCGCCGGTGATTGGCCCTCTGATCGCAAGAAGATCAAAGGCCTGGCCTTTAAGGACGGGGATCAGATCGTCGCAACGCAAGCGGCCTCAACCGTGAAGGACCTCGAGGCGATCAAACCCGACTGGTCGCTCTTGGAATGGTCAAAGTATATTTACGTGCCACTCGGCGTTCGGGTCGCCATCCCGAATCTGGCGCGCGGCTGCCCGTTTACCTGTTCGTTCTGTTCCCAGTGGAAATTCTGGCGCGACTACCGGGTACGTGACCCCAAGGCCGTGGTGGATGAAATCGAAACGCTGGTCAAAGAGCATGATGTCGGCTTTTTCATTCTCGCAGACGAAGAGCCCACGATTAACCGCAAAAAATTCATTGCCTTTTGCGAGGAGTTGATTGCGCGCGACCTGCCGGACAAGGTGAAATGGGGCATCAATACCCGCGTCACCGACATCATGCGCGACAAGGAGCTTTTGCCGCTCTATCGCCGCGCGGGCCTTGTTCATGTGTCGCTGGGCACCGAGGCCGCGGCACAGCTCAAGCTCGACCAGTTCAACAAAGAAACAAAGGTCGAGGAAAACAAAGAGGCGATCCGGCTCCTGCGCGAGGCCGATATCTTTGTCGAGGCACAGTTTATCGTCGGGCTTGATAATGAGACGCCCGAGACACTCGAAGAGACCTTCCAGATGGTGTGGGACTGGCAACCCGATCTGGCGAATTGGGCGATGTACACGCCATGGCCCTTCACCCCGCTCTTTCAGGAATTGCGGGACAAGGTCGAGGTCTTTGACTATTCGAAGTACAATTTCGTCACCCCGATCATGGCGCCCGAGGCGATGGACCGCGCGACCCTGCTCGACCGGGTGATGCACAATTATCGCCGCTTCTACTCCCGCAAGGCACTTTTTTATTATCCCTGGCGCGGCACCGGGTTCCGACGCCGGTATTTGCTGGGCTGTCTCAAGGCATTCCTCAAAGCCGGATTCCAGCGCAAATTCTACGATCTGGGCAAGGCCAATTACTGGGGCCCGCAATCGAAGAAGAAGGTGCATTTCGACTTCGACGAAACGCGGCAGGTCGCTGAAGCGCAGATCGAAGATTGGGAGGCCTCGGCTGACCGTGCCGCCAAAGCGGCCGAGCGCCGGGAGGCTGTCCGCGAACAGGTCAAAGCCCGCGCTGTTGAACGGGCCGCCGCCGCAAAGGCCTGCGGAGGCAGCACGGAACACATGTCAGAAAACACGGCCTGAGATCAGGAGAAGCAGACATGGACGGCGCAAGCCTCAGCCTCGCCCCCACGGAATCGACCTTCTCCGATTCCGGTGCGGACGAGGGTCAGATTGGACCCAATTCTGTCATTCAGCTTGGTGAAACGGTCACGAGACGTTTGGGGCGTGACGCCGCACATGCGCTGTATACCAGTGTGGGCGTTCCTCAGCTTTTGGATTCACCTCCCACCGCGATGATCGATGAGGCCGTACCCGCCGCACTTTTTGAGGCCCTTTGGGAGCTTTTTCCCAACCGGGCCGCGGCTCTTGCTCAAGAGGCCGGGCGCCGGACCGCCGATTACATTATTACTTGGCGCATTCCACGCATCGCGCAATTGGTTTTGCGCTTGTGCCCGCGCGCACTAGCGGCGCGCCTGTTACTCAGGGCAATCCATAAGAATGCCTGGACCTTTGCGGGATCGGGCCATTGCGACATCCAACTGGGTTTTACACATTTGATCTCGATCAGGGACAACCCGCTTACGATGCCCGATTGTGCGTGGCATTGCGGGGTCCTGGCCCAGCTATTCATCCGTCTCGTCGCACCTGGCACGCGCGTGCGTCACCTGACGGATCGCCGGCCAGATATCCAGGTGTCCCGTTTCGAAATCATCCTGCCAGAAGGTTAGGAACGCGCGATGACTACAAGATTTCAAAGCTACGCCACCCGCGCTGTGCCGCGCTATACCAGCTATCCAACGGCGCCGCATTTCTCCGATCAAGTCGATGACGCGACCTATGCCAGTTGGCTGAAGGCCCTGAAGCCCACAAAACCGGTATCCGTCTATCTGCATGTCCCGTTTTGCCGCCAGATCTGTTGGTATTGCGGCTGCAACATGAAACTTGCGGCCAAGGACGCGCCGATCAATGAATACGCAGCAATGCTGGTTCGGGAAATCGACTTGGTCGCGGACCGCCTTCCGCAGCGCATGAAAATCAGCCATCTGCATTGGGGCGGAGGCACGCCCACGGCGCTCTCTCCGGTTGCCCTCACCCGTGCGATGGAACAACTGGCTGATCGATTCGAGTTTGCACCGCGCGCCGAACTTGCGATTGAAAGCGATCCGCGCACGCTGACCGAAGACATGATCTGGACCATCGGGGGACTGGGCTTTACCCGCGCCAGCTTTGGTGTGCAGGAGTTTGACCCCACGGTCCAACTGGCGATCAACCGCGTGCAGCCGCCCGAGATGGTGCGCGCCTCTGTCGAGGGTCTGCGGCTGGCGGGTCTAAAAGGGATCAACTTTGATCTCATCTATGGCCTGCCGCACCAAACGGTCGAAACTCTCACGCGCACGATCGAACTCAGTGCAGAGATGCGACCCGATCGTGTGGCGCTTTTTGGCTATGCGCATGTACCCTGGATGGCTAAAAAACAGCGGATGATTGACGAAGCGGCATTGCCGGGCACGGCCGACCGGCTCGCCCAGTCCAAGGCGGCTGCCGAGGCGCTGATCAAGGCGGGATACGTCGCGATTGGACTTGATCATTTTGCCCTGCCCCATGATCCGTTGGCCATCGCCGCGCAAAAAGGCACGCTGCGGCGCAACTTCCAAGGATACACCACCGATACAGCTCAGACGATGCTGGGTGTGGGGGCGTCCTCGATCGGGCGAACGCCAGAGGGCTATGTGCAGAATATCGGCGAGACGCGGTCCTGGTCGCGCGCGGTGGAAGCGGGCCGGCTGCCCGTGGCGCGCGGCATCGCGCTCAGCAACGAAGACAAGCTGCGCGCTTGGGTGATCGAGGCGCTGATGTGTCGGGGTCACGTGGATCTGGAAGAGGCGGGTTCTCGTTACGGAACGCCGGCGGATTGGCATTCCGATCTCGACCCGGAGCTTGACCAGATGGAAGCCGATGGCGTGATCGTCCGGCACGGTAAAGAACAGGTTGAAATGGCACAGGGGGCCGGGCAGCTCGTCCGCACCGTCGCGGCAGTCTTCGACACCTATCTGAAAGCAAAACAGACCGGGCATTCGGTCGCCGTCTAACGCAAAACGGCCTGCATTTGGCTGACGTCTCGGTCAGACGCGCTGACAGCGGTCAATCGCCGCGCTCCACCATTGGCATAGACAAGACCGGCAGATCACCGTTAGGCTATGCCTGCGGTCAGGCAAGGTGTGGATGAACGGAGACGTCCCCAGCCGGGTGAAAACAAAAAATTCACGACTGCTTTGGAGAAAGCCGCCCCGTGTTACGCAAGAGCGCGTCGCGCGGGTTAACAGCATAAAACGGGAGGAAATCAATGAACGTACATGCCAACCCCGACGGGCCGAGCGCTGCGCTGGACGCCAGCCATCTGGGGGTCGAGTTCCCCTACAAGGCCAAGTACGGAAATTTCATCGGCGGCCAGTTCGTCGATCCGAAATCCGGCCAGTGGTTTGAGGATGTGACGCCGATCACCGGCGAGGTGATCACGAGTGTCGCCCGGTCCAATGCCGACGATATCGAGGCTGCCCTCGATGCCGCCCATGCCGCAGCGCCCGCGTTTGGCCGCACTTCGCTGGCCGAGCGCTCGCTACTGCTCTTCCGGATCGCTGACCGGATCGAGGAAAACCTGATGAAGTTGGCCGTGGCCGAGACGCTTGATAACGGCAAGCCAATCCGCGAGTCGGTGAATGCCGATCTGGCGCTGGCAATTGATCATTTCCGCTATTTCGGCGGTGTGATCCGGGGCGACGAAGGCTCGATTGCCGAGATTGACGCCAACACCTATGCCTATCATTTCCACGAGCCTCTCGGCGTGGTGGGCCAGATCATCCCCTGGAACTTCCCGATCCTTATGGCGGTCTGGAAGCTCGCCCCGGCACTCGCCGCTGGCAACGCGGTCGTGCTGAAACCGGCCGAACAGACGCCGGCCTCGATCATGGTACTGATGGAGCTTTTGGCCGATCTCATCCCTGAGGGCGTGGTCAACGTCGTCAACGGCTTTGGTGAAGAGGCGGGCGCCCCGCTGGCCAACTCAACCCGGATCGCCAAGATCGCCTTTACCGGCGAGACAACGACCGGCCAGATCATCATGAAGGCCGCCGCTGACAACCTGATCCCGGTCACATTGGAGCTCGGTGGCAAATCGCCCAACCTTTTCTTTGGCGACATCATGGATGCCGACGACGCGTTCCTCGACAAATGCCTCGAAGGGTTTTCGATGTTCGCGCTCAATCAGGGCGAGGTCTGCACCTGCCCCAGCCGCGCGCTGGTGCATGAGTCGATTGCAGACGCTTTCCTCGAGCGCGCTGTCGAACGCGTCAACAAGATCAAGCAGGGCAACCCGCTGCAGATGGAGACGATGATCGGTGGGCAGGCCTCCACTGAACAGATGGACAAGATCACCGGCTATCTAAAGCTCGGTCGCGATGAGGGCGCCCGCGTTCTGGCAGGCGGCGATGTGGCGAAGTTGGGTGACGGGCTCGATGATGGCTACTTCATCCAGCCAACAGTCTTCCGCGGCGACAATTCCATGCGGATCTTCCAGGAAGAGATCTTTGGCCCGGTTCTGTCTGTGACGACCTTCAAAGATGAAGAAGAGGCCATCGGGATTGCCAACGATACGACCTACGGGCTGGGCGCGGGCGTCTGGACAAGGGCGGCCAACACGGCCTTCCGCGTCGGGCGTGCCATTCAGGCCGGACGTGTCTGGACCAATTGCTATCACCATTACCCGGCCCATGCGGCCTTTGGGGGATACAAGAAGTCCGGCATCGGTCGTGAAAACCACAAAATGATGCTCGACCATTACCGGCACACCAAAAACCTGCTGGTGAGCTATGACGAAAACCCGATGGGCTTCTTTTAAGAGACTGTCGACGGCTATCCGGGGCGCCACATGCGCGTCCCGGATACCTCTGATGCAGTCCGGTCATGCCCACGCGCACTGAAAGGACTGCAGATGCCAAATCTCAAACTAACCCGTCGAACAGCGCTCGCTGGGCTCGGTGTTGGCAGTTTGATTGCCACGACACCGTGGCTTCGGCTGAACGCCGCCTCCAGCGATCTTGAGTTGGACGTTCGCGGAGCCAGCTATTCGCTAATCGACGGGACGACCACGGAGGGACTGGTCTCCACCCGGCCCGACGCGCCCCCGCCGGTTCTACGCATGCAGCGCAACGAGGTTTTCGTGGCTGGTGTGACCAACCGGCTCGAAGATTTCACATCCATGCATTGGCACGGCTTGCGTCTGGACAACGCGATGGACGGCGTGCCCTATCTCACGCAGATCCCGATGGGGCGCGATGAGCGGTACGAATACCAGCTGACCTCTCCTGATGCAGGGACCTTTTGGTATCATCCCCATTGCATGACGATGGAGCAGATGGCCCTGGGCCTGACCGGGATCCTGATCGTTGAAGAGGATGAAGATCCAGGATTTGACGCGGAGATTCCGCTGAACCTGCGCGACTTCCGACTGGACGGGGATGGGCAATGGATCGATCTCTGGACCGCGCGCGGCGCGGCGCGAGGCGGCACGTTTGGCACGATCATGACCACAAACTGGCAGCGCGAGCCAGACTATGAGGCGCCAACCGGTGGGTTGGTCCGGCTGCGCCTTGCGGCAACAGATACAACCCGGATCTACAAGCTTTATATTCCGGAAACTCCCGCGATGATCATCGCGCTGGATGGCCATCCTCTGGCGCAACCCGTGGCGATGCCCCAGACAGAAGACAACGCGTTGTTTATCGGCCCGGGACAACGTGCCGATATCGCGCTCCGCATGCCAAATAGCGAAGGGCAGAGCGTGGCGCTGATGACCGACGCACCGGGCGAGGCGCGCCTTCTGGCGACCCTCCGCGCGAGCGGAAAGGACCAGAAACGCGATATGGCAGAGCTTAAGCCCCTGCCCGCCAACCCGGTCTCGCAACCGGATTTGGACAATGCCCGTTTTGAGGAGTTCGTCTTTGGCTGGACCCCTGAGGGGGATCTGCCCAATAACGGTCTGTGCGGCACGCTTGGATACACATTCTGGTCGATCAATCGCACGCCTTGGCCGGGCGACGCCGTGGAGGGCGTTGGGCCACTGGCTACATTCCGCATGGGCGAAAGCGTTGTCCTGAGGCTCCGCAATGAAAGCCCGAATGATCACCCTATTCACCTGCACGGATTGGCGTTCCAGGCGCTGCGGTCGAACAAGCGACAGGTGCTGCCCAATTGGACCGACACTTATCTCCTGGACCGCGACGAAATTGTGGATGTTGCTTTTGTGGCTGATAATCCCGGGGATTGGGCGTTCCACTGCCACGTGATCGAACATCAAAAAACCGGACTGGCAGGCTATATTCGCGTCATCGACGCATGATTGGCGCATTCAATCGCGGGATTTTGGCGAAATCGAATTTGATGTATTTTGTGCCAAAGTGTCGCAGAATAGCGTGCTGTGTCATCCATTTTAGCTCGAAAAGCGTAAATCGATAATCGCAGCTCACGAAGCCACGCAGAAACCCCTGACCAATAGGATAACTGCTATGAGCTTTATCGATACCGTTGCCGACTACAGTCACCGCATCCCGACTGTGCGCAGTTCAGACTGGTTTTTGCGTATACCGCTGGCCGTAATCATCATTGAACAGGGCACATTCAAACTGCCCGATTTCGTTGTTCAAGCCGAAAGCTATGGTTTGCCTCTGGTTCTCTTTGCACTTGCGGCTTTCGCGGAAATCGCGGGCGGGCTGGCGATCCTGCTGGGCGGGATCGTTCGGAACAACTGGATCAGCGATGCCCTTACACGTCTGGGCGGGCTAGCGATCGCAGCCGTGGTCACAGGTGTGATCGTCATGATCTATTTTGGACCGTTTAGTGGCTGGCAGCTTCAGGGTATGTTGCTTGCTGCCGGGCTGTTCTTCGCGCTGCGCGGCAACGGTGACACCGCGAACAGAACGTTGATCTGATCGAGGCGGGAAACTCGGCCTGCACTGTGTCAGTGCGGGCCTGGAAACTCTTGAATGGCGCGTAATGCCTCTCAGGCGGATGTGTCGCGGATGAGTTTCCAGCGGATAGCATCCAGCAATGCCTGAAAAGACGCATCAACAATGTTCGCGCTCACCCCGACGGTGGACCAGTGGCGTCCTTGCCCATCCTCGCTATCGATCACGACGCGGGTAACGGCTTCGGTCCCACCTTGCGTTATGCGCACCTTGAAATCCACGAGCCGCATATCGTTGAGCACTTCGGAATAGCGCCCCAGATCCTTGGCCAGCGCCTTGGAGAGCGCATTCACCGGGCCCCGGTCGCTTCCCGCCTCATCGAGGGATTCGCTGACCGACAGCTTCTTCTCACCGTCGACTTTGACGACGACCACAGCCTCGGAAAGGCTCACCATCTGATTATACTTGTTCTTGCGCCTCTCAACCGTGACCTTGTAGCGCTTGACCTCGAAGAATCCCGGCAACTCTCCCAATTCTTCTCGCGCCAACAACTCAAATGAGGCCTGCGCCGTGTCGTAGCTATAGCCTTCATCCTCGCGGGTCTTGACGCGTTCGAGGATCCGGCTGAGGGCCGGATGACCGGGTTCTACCGCCAAACCTGCATCGGCGAGCCTGCTGCGCAGATTGGATTGGCCCGCCTGGTTCGACATCGGGATAATCCGGGCATTGCCCACCGCCTCGGGCGCGATATGCTCATAGGTCGCCGGGTCTTTCGCGATTGCGCTGGCATGAAGCCCCGCCTTATGAGCGAAAGCCGAGGCCCCAACAAAAGGCGCTTGCCGCTGCGGCACACGGTTGAGGATATCATCGAGCATCCGGCTGATCCGCGTGAGATTTTGCAGCTGGTCTTGGGCGACACCAGTATCGAACCTGCTGGCATAGGGCTCTTTCAAAAGCAGCGTCGGAATAAGCGAGGTCAGATTGGCATTGCCGCAGCGTTCGCCCAAACCGTTCAATGTGCCCTGGATCTGGCGAGCGCCCGCGTCAACTGCAGCGAGGCTGCAAGCCACGGCGTTTTCGGTATCGTTATGCGCGTGAATGCCCAGATGATCGCCGGGAATACCGGTCTCGATCACCGCTTTGGTGATGCGATGCACCTCATCCGGCAGGGTGCCGCCATTGGTATCGCAAAGCACAATCCAGCGCGCCCCGGCCTGATAGGCGACTTGCAGGCAGGACAAGGCGTAGTCAGGATCGGTTTTGTAGCCGTCAAAGAAGTGCTCGGCATCAAATAAGGCCTCGCGCCCCTGCGCAGCCACATGCGCGATCGAAGCGCGGATGTTCTCGAGATTTTCAGCATTGCTGATGCCCAACGCCTGGTCGACGTGGAAGACATGTGTTTTGCCCACAAGGCAAACCGCCGACGTGCCTGCATTGATCACGGCCGCCAACACATCATCGTTCTCGGCCGAACGCCCCACGCGTTTCGTCATGCCAAACGCCGTCATCGTTGCGCGCGTGGACGGGGGTGCCGCAAAAAACGAACTGTCGGTCGGATTGGCACCCGGCCAGCCACCTTCAATGTAGGCAAGACCCAGCATATCAAGCGCGGCCGCAATATGGTGCTTGTCTTCAATGGAAAACTGCACACCTTGGGTCTGCTGACCGTCGCGCAAGGTTGTGTCATAAAGGGAAAGCGGCGTGCGGGTCATGGCTTGGTCGCTGGCTGTGAACGGCGCAGCGATATCACCAGACTTGGTGAAATGCCAAGCCGTTGAATATCCTTTCCGAAACATCGCCTCTCATTGACCTCACGACCGGTCACGCCAATTGTTCAGTCAAAGCTGGAGATTGCCATGCCTCAGACTGAACGCGTCGCGCCCCGGGCTTCATCGCTCTTGCTGGCAGCGGGCATCGTCTGCAATGCCGGTGCTGCGCCAGCACTCGATCTGGAACTGACGGGCCAGTACAGTCTCAACAGACCCGCGAGCCTTGAATACGATCCCACCTTTTGCGGTCTTTGGATTGCCAATGAGGGCCCAGAGGCCCTGCTGGTCACGCTGGAAGGAGACGAACTTCGCCGGATTACCTCGGACCTCTCCCGTATCCAGGCTCTGACGTTGGAGGGTGATGCGCTGATCCTAGCGGATGGGTCAGGCATGTTCCAGCGGGTGAGCAAGACGGGCGAGGCCTTGGGCGCGCCATTCCGGATAAACAGCGGCTGGGCGGATACCGAAGGGCTCGTCGTCGATGAAAACGGCAACCTGATAACTGTGGAGGACGATCCCGAGCGGCTAAGCTGGCTGACGCCCCAAGGCGAGATCCTGCGCCAGATCGATACGATGACGCTGATCCCTCCGCTGACCGAAGCTCAAGGTATCGCGCGCGACCCCCGCACCGGGCATCTGCTGATTGTGGATGATGCCGAAGGCACAAACAGCCTCTATGAATTTGACGCCGAAGGCGCTCTGCTCTCGACAGCACCATTATGGGAATATGGCATCGATCCCGAGGGGATCGCGATCCGCCCCGGCTCGAACCAGCTTTTTATCGCGTTTGATGGCGGCGCCTCCATTGCGTCTTTCGATTACACGCCCACCCTGCCCGATGGCGCCGGCGCATTACCGCCGGGTGCTGATTGCATGATGTTTTGAGCCGCGAGCACCCTATATCAAGCCACACCCGCAATCCTTTAGGACATGGAGAGATTATGCGCGCGATACTCACGACAGTTTTGACTGGAGCCCTCGCCCTGCCAGCCGCGGCAGAGATGGCCCGCTACGAACTCGACCCAAGCCACACGGCTGTTTATTTCACCGTTGATCACATCGGATATTCCAAGACACTGGGCATTTTCACCGGCATTACCGGCAGCTTTGCTTACGACATGGAAGCTAACGAACTGGCGGATGTCACGGTGACGATCGATGCCGCAAGCGTAAATACCTTCAATGAGGCGCGCGATGGCCATGTGCGCAATGCCGATTTCCTGCATGTGTCCGAGCATCCCGAAATCACATTTGTAGCCACCGGCGGCACGCCAACGAGTGACACGCAAGGCACGGTCACGGGGGATCTGACCATTCTTGGCCAGACCCAGCCCGTGACATTGAACGTCACGCTGAACAAGGCTGCGCCCTATCCCTTTGGTCACAAACGAGAGGTGTTGGGCCTGTCGATCGACACAGCCATTGCGCGCAGTGACTTCGGCATGATGTATGCAGTTGAAAACGGTCTCGTGGGCGATCTCGTCGATATCAAGATCGAAACCGAAGCCATGAAAATGGAGTGACGCGCCGCGATCATGCCAACCCGGCCAGTATCCTAGCGCGCCAGCACCACGTCGGCGCGGATATCGAGATCCTTCTCGACAGCGTCGATGCAATAGGCCGCTACATCAGCCCGCGACGCCAGACCGTTGCGCCATTCGGATGGGTCGCGCAGAATTTTGAAACGGCTTGATTTTGCATTGTTACGAAGGATGACAGGCCGCGCGATCGTCCAATCAAGATCGCTGGCAACGATCATTTCTTCCTGCCGGTCTTTGTCGGCATAGACCTTTCCGAGTACCATTTTGTGGCCAAAACTTTCGAGCGACGACATGGCCATGCGCGAGCGGCCTGCGCCAAAGCCTGTGACCACCACCAAACGGCGCACATCGGCTTTGGCCATGGCCGGCAACAGGATTCGCGTGGTATCAGAAAACAGCGTCTCGTCTTCCCAGAGCATCGCCAGCCGTTCTTTGACCCCAAGGCATGAGATCACCGCGCGCACGCCGACCAGCGCCGCCGTCATATCCTTTTGCGACCGCGCATCCCCGGCCACAGGTTCCACAAGATCGGTCTTTTCCAGTGTTCCGGCGCTTCGGCCAAAGGCGCGCACCGGCAAACCGCGCGCGCTCGCCTCCTTTACGGTGAGAGCGCCTATACCGGATGTCGCGCCTACGACGAGGATCGGTGCATTTGTCATGGCGGCGGCCTCCTGTCCATCCGTTTCTGGCTGTGTGAGATCTAGGATACCGCGCCTCAGTACCTAGTCCAGATCACGCAGGAATTCGGGGCGCAGCACCATCACGGTAGGTTGCGCTGGCAGTGTCTCAAGCGAGACGGTGAGTGAAGACAGCCCTGTCTCGACGATTGTGAACTCACTCCCAATCCCATGCAGAAAGGCGCGCAATCCGCCATCGGTAAACCAGTGCATTGGGATCACGATCGAGGACCGCATGCGTTTCAATATGCCGATCATCTGATCGAGCGGCATGGTAAAGCCGCCATCAACCGGCGCCATGACCACATCGACGCGACCCAAAGCGGCAAATTGTTCGTCGGTAGGCGTGTGATGGAGGTGACCGAGATGGCCAATACAAAGCCCCGCTGCCTCGAAGACGAAAATCGAGTTGCCCTTCTCCTCGCGCACGCCGATATAGGGCGAGACAAGATCAGTGCTTACATTGCGCACGACCATGTCGCCAAGATCCAGATAGTGCGAAATCCCCTCGCCATCGACCGGGCCCCAACCCGGCAATACATAAGGTATCGCCGGATCAGGAAATTCGGTCCAATGGGTTGAATGGGCCTTATTCATAGTGATCACATCCGGCAAAAAATCCGCTGATCCCAGAAAACCGCTAAAATCAGTCGCCGCACTTGTGCCGCCTTCTGTCTGGATCAGAAAGGTGGCATGGGCGACATATTGCACCCGCACGCGCCCCGGCAAAACGGGATCGCGAAAACTTGCATGCTGCAGATAGCTAATGCCCGGCGCGGATTGCGCCACAGCAAGACAATGGCTGGGTTTGCGCGCCTGGTTGTCGCCCTCTTGCGCCGCGACGGGTTGAGCCCAGACGCACAACCCAGCAAAAGCCAGCAGTAACCAGCGGTGAACAGCAAGCGCCATTTGGGATATCCCTGTTTGACCTTTTTTTGCAGATATAGGCCAAAGGGATCGATTGTCGCCGCGACGGCTTGGCTTACCGAATTTGGGACGAAGGCTCAGGTCAAACGCCCCGCATGGGCGCATTCAGACAAAGGGTGGTGTGCGAAAGATCCACACGCGGCATCTAGAACCATCGACCGATTGCTGTCAGCAGGATACGCGTGGTTTCCCCCGCAGCCGCTGCCGCTGACACGGCCGAGTAAATCGAAACGCCTGCCCAATCATTGTTGAAATCGGTAGACCCTGTTCTGACCTTTCCGAACCATGCCGTGTCGGTGAGCGTTGCGTTGTCACTGCCAGCCAATGTGCCCCCCACGAAATCCACAGAGGCAAAACCGATCGGGAATTCATAGTCGAGACCCGAGCTGCGAAAGAGTGCGCCAATCGGCACATCGACCGCCAGACCAGCTTCATCCACAATGCGGTTGCAGACCTGGGTGCCATCCGCAAATCGAACATAACTCCCATTCGTATTGCTGCCGCGTTCGATAACTGCACCGATTGGCACACCGGCGGCTTCGGCAACATTTCCCAAAAGATTACCGGGACCGTAGGTGAGATCTGCCCGCGCAAGCTTGGCCGCGCCGGTATCGCTGACATCAGATTGAACCGCCGCACCACCCATCAAACCCGTTGTCGCGTCGACGACCAGCGCATCCGTCCATGACGCACCATCGGGCGAGACCTTAACAGAAAAATCGGTGCTGCCCGCCAGCCCCATTTCCGCGTGCCCGGTGAACCCGGACTGAAAGAGAAGACTTGCCGTGTCAGTTTCCACAGCTTTGTTGACTTTGACCTGATGACCCGCCCCAGCATGGGTAAAGAGGCTTGCGGGCGACGCGACAGCCAGGCGGTTATTCGCATCCCAGCTTGTGGCAATACCAAGACCCGGTTGGTTCTGTGTTCCACCAGCAGCGACCCAGGCGGATCCGTCAAAACTCATTGGCTGTGCCGCCGCCTTGTTCCAGGCCTGCCAACCCTCCTGAGGCGTGAAAAATGCCCATCCAGAGGACAACCATTGCGCCAGCTTACCCGCCTGCCCGGCCCAGGCCTCTGTTGGCGCCGCGCCGAGCGCCCAGACCTGGCCCTCTTGTGGAATCGCCGGTGGCGTATCGAGATCGACATCCTGGAGCACAAGCTGCACCAGCGCATCGAGACGCTCGACAGCCGTATTGTAAGTCACGTGTTTTTGCGCCTGCGAGGGCAAAATGAAGGGCAGGTTTAGGCGGGCGGAAGCGTCGGTGTCAGACATGGAAAGCCTTTGCGCGCAAAGAAATCGGATCGCGGCGGAGCATTTCCTGTGTCGATTGCCGAAAGCTTAACAGAGCGAATGATAATTTAACGTCTCGGAAATAAACACGCCGACGCTTACCAATGCAGTGTGCCGCGCGCGCCTTTTGGCGTGCCCCGCAGATTGGGTGTCACCCAACCGCCGTAAAAGTCGCCGGGCTGCGGGGTCACTTGCATATCGCCCACGAAACAGGCCTCCATGGCTTGCGCGTAGAAGGCCAGAAAGCCTGTGATCGCGGCAAATCGCGGCGTCGGCTGATCATATGCCCAGGCCGCGCGAGGCGCGGTCACACCGCCGCAGATCACATCGTAATAGCGTGCCGCGCCCTTCCATTCGCAAAAACTGGCTCCCTGAGCGGGACGCAGCGTGGCCTGCACATCCTCGGGTGGCAAATAGTATGTCGGTGCATGATGCGTCTCCAGCACCCGGTAAGCCGAATGCGTGCGGGCCGCGATCTTCTCCCCCAGGCGGATGGTCAACACTTGCGGCACAGGCTCTAACGCGGGCGGGCGGGGATAATCCTGAACGTTCTCGATCTTGAGTTCTGCCATATCGTCAGACCTAGCTGAGAGATCTGCGTCGGCAACCATGTCGGCAGAAGCGCTGGTCGCGCGTCTAGTAAAAACACCGGTGCTGCGCAGCCTGACGGCGCTCCAGTCTTTACGCAAAATGCGTGCATAGCGGTATTCATATCCAGCATTTAGGCAAACCAGGACGCTGTTTTTATGTTGGAACCATATAGTCATATCCGTGAATCTGTCGCCCTCAGACTAGTTTAATGAAATCTCACCTCAAAACGCCCGAAACCATCCAACCGGCGCAAGTTGCTCGCCGAGGACCGTGATCGTCGCCCCAAGCCGCTTTTGGCGTGAGCCTGAAGGAAATCGGGCAGAGGTTGCAGGTGCGACAAATGTCGGCTTTGAGGCCGTAGCTAGATGCTACTTCACAGCAAACGAATATCGACTTTCAAACATCAGAAAGCGTCGCTTGCGCCCTTTTCGAACATCTTTTTATCAACTAGGCACGGGTGATGCGGCTAAAAAAACGATTTGAAAACAATATCATTCTCGCCAAGCGGCTTCGGATTCACACGTATGGGGAATGCACCGACTGATATGCGCTTCGCGTGATTTCGAGGTAGAGATTGTCCCGTTGAGTGATGTTATCGGGCTGGATGAGAATTGGTGCTATGATGACACTGAGACCGTGCTAACACCGCGATTGAGTGTGTCTCATCTGGCATTGACCAACAAAGTCGATCCGGTTCATCCTGTTCTCATGAGCGCTGAAGGTCGGCTGATAGACGGCGTGCGTGGTATTGTGAAAGCTGTAGCGGAGGGCCTAAGGCACCTAACGACAGTGTACTTTGCTAGGACAGCCGATCCAGACTTCGTTAACCTGTCCCTTGGTGACCTGCCCTAAACGGTTAGACAGTATCGAAAAACCACTGACGTGGATTAAGTTTAAGATCTAAAAGATTATGGTCATACCATGATGCCTGACGCGGACACTCGGCGGGACCTAAGCAAAAGACTTTTACACGTTCGGTTTATCATTTCATCGCCAGAGAAACGATGTAGCACTCGTCAGTCACAGTAACCAAAATCGTTCAGTTTCTAGAACACCGCTATTGGTTTTTCTCACACTTCCGCCATTGAATATCAAATGACAGCTTCGTCCCCAGAGCGCTCATTCGGTCCGACGACACGCGCTACGGCCCGGTGACAGAACGCCTCCGGTACAAGGCGCAACATTTAGCACCGCAAACGGACGCTCGCTCTCCAACTATTTGATACTAGCTCGCCTGATCGTGGTACTCTTGCGCCAGTATCCCCATGATGATGTCGTCATGCCAAACATCGCCGACGCGGGCGCATTCGCGTTCGCGCCCTTCCTCCACAAAGCCGCAGGAAAGATAGCATCGTATCGCTCGTTTGTTGAACGCGAGCA